>JAIYCF010000134.1 GCA_027488165.1 Streptomycetaceae bacterium | reverse complement strand
TAACGGCAAGGCAAACCTTGAAATCGAACTTACTGTCGAGCGCGGCCGTGGCTATGTCACTGCAGTGCAGAACAAGCAAGCGGGTGCCGAGATCGGTCGCATTCCTGTTGACTCAATCTATTCACCAGTTTTGAAGGTTACATACAAGGTAGAAGCAACTCGCGTTGAACAGCGCACAGACTTCGATCGTCTTGTTGTTGATGTTGAAACAAAGCCATCAATGAAGCCACGCGATGCAGTTGCATCAGCTGGTAAGACTCTTGTTGAACTCTTCGGACTTGCTCGCGAACTTAACGTTGATGCAGAAGGTATCGAGATGGGGCCATCTGTTATGGATGCTGCTCTCGCTGCTGATCTTGCACTTCCAATCGAAGATCTCGATCTAACAGTTCGCTCATACAACTGCTTGAAGCGCGAAGGCATTCACACAGTTGGAGAGTTGGTTAACCGTTCAGAGGCAGACCTACTCGATATCCGTAACTTTGGTTCAAAGTCCATCGATGAGATTAAGGCAAAGCTTGTCTCAATGGGAATGTCTCTTAAGGACAGCCCAGCTGGATTCGATCCAACAAAGCACCAGAACTTCAATGCATCAGACGACGACTTCGCTGAAGCAGATCAGGCCTAGGAGATACGACAATGCCAAAACCAACTAAAGGTCCTCGTTTGGGTTCCGGCCCATCACATGAGCGTTTAATCCTTCGCACACTTGCTGAGCAGTTGTTCGAGCACGGAAAGATCACAACAACAGAGGCAAAGGCTAAGCGCCTACGTCCTTTGGCTGAGAAGCTAATCACCTTCGCAAAGAAGGGCGATCTTCCAGCACGTCGTGAAGTAATGGCTCGCATTGCAAATAAGAGCGTTGTTCACACACTCTTTACTGAAATCGGTCCACGTTTTGCAACTCGCGAAGGCGGATACACACGTATCACCAAGATTGGTCCTCGCAAGGGCGATAACGCGCCAATGGCAGTAATCGAAGTTCTAACTGAGAAAGATAAGTAATTCTCAAGTTTTAACTAGCAAAGCAAATAATTAAATGACCGAACCCACTCTCTATCCCGAGAGTGGGTTTCGTCGTTTACGGGTGGATATTGCCTACGACGGAACAAACTTTTCGGGTTGGGCGATTCAACCTGATCGCCGCACTGTGCAAGCTTGTATTGAAGAAGCAATTTCGAAAATTGCACGAGTAAACGTTGAAACAATCGTTGCCGGCCGTACCGATGCCGGCGTTCATGCAACCGGCCAGGTTATCCACGTTGATGTCCCAGAAGAGATGGGCATCGAAGACCTGGGTTATAAGTTAAATCGAATTCTTGACGAAGATGTGCGAATCAATGGGATTGAGATTGCGCCGCCAGCATTCCATGCTCGTTTTTCTGCGCTTCGCCGATACTACGAATACCGCATTCTGGATGAAAATAAAGTTATCCAGCCTCTTGCCCGGTTAAACACTGCATCTTGGTATCGCCCGCTTGATATGGATTTAATGAACCGCGCCAGTGCCTTACTGCTGGGCACCCACAATTACGCAGCTTTTTGTAAGTACCGAGAAGGTGCAACAACGATCCGCACCCTTGAAACCTACCAATGGCGCCGCGATGCCGAAGGTGTTCTAGTGGCAGATGTTGTGGCCGATGCCTTCTGTTATTCAATGGTGCGCAATTTGGTTGGCGCAATCGTTTGCGTGGCCGATGGCCGCAAAGACCCAGAATGGATTACGACGCTCCTTGAAGATAAAGAACGCGTCAGCGATTCTTTAGTCTTTCCTGCACGCGGGCTCACTCTCTACAAAGTCGATTACCCAGATGCAGCAGAGCTATTAGAACGCGCCAAGAAAACTGTTGCCCGCCGCGAAGAAGAGGCCAATTAATGGGCCATATCGATGTAAGCGCGGTCGAGTATTCGCTCTCTGATGGTCGAGTTTTATTAAACGATGTCTCATTTCGCGTTGGTGATGGTGCAAAGGTTGCTCTGATTGGCCCGAACGGATCAGGCAAGACAACTCTAATTCGCATGATCTGCGGCGATTTAAAACCTGACGAAGGTTCAGTTGCAATTACTGGTGGTCTCGGTGTGATGCGCCAGTTCATTGGATCAGTTCGCGACGAATCAACTGTGCGCGATTTATTACTTTCAATCGCGCCAAAGCGCATCCGTGATGCAGCCGAAAAAGTTGTCACAACAGAAGCTGCAATGAATGCCAGTGGATCTGAGAAAGATCAGATGAATTACGCCCAAGCGATTATCGATTGGGGCGATGCCGGGGGATATGACTTCGAATTAATCTGGGATGTTTGCTGCACTGAAATGCTCAATAAATCTTTTGAACAAGTTGCTGCTCGAAAGGTAAACACTTTATCTGGGGGAGAGCAGAAGAAATTGGTTCTTCGCGCGCTGCTAGAAGGCCCCGAAGAAGTTCTACTTCTTGATGAGCCAGATAACTACCTTGATGTTCCATCAAAGCGTTGGCTGGAAGAAGTTATCGGTGCAACTAAGAAGACCGTTCTATTTGTTAGCCACGATCGAGAACTACTTGAAAACACCGCCAATCGAATTGTGACTCTAGAACAAGGTGTAAATGGAAACACCACCTGGGTGCATGGTGGAAAGTTTTCTACATGGCACGATGCTCGTAAGGCTCGCAACGAGCGATTTGCCGAAATGCTCTTGCGCTGGGAACAAGAACATCAGCGCTTAATTGATTTGGTTAAGACCCTGCAAGTGCAAGCAGCTATCTCGCCAGATATGGCAAGCAAGTATCGAGCCATGCAAACCCGCTTACGTAAGTTTGAAGAAATTGGTCCGCCAGAGGCGCCGCCAATCGAACAAGATGTAAAAGTTGGTCTACGTGGCGGTCGCACTGGGCTACGCGCACTTACCTTTGAAAACTTATCTCTTGCCAACTTAACTGAACCATTCAACTTTGAAGTCTTCTTCGGCGATCGCATCGCGGTTTTAGGTAAGAATGGCACCGGCAAATCTCACTTCCTGCGCATGATCGCGGGCGATGAAACTGTTAAATACAGCGGCACTTTTAAAGTTGGTGCGCGCGTGGAAATCGGTTACTTCGCCCAGACCCATGCCCACCCAGAATTTGAATCAAAGACTTTGCTCGAAATCTTGTGGGAGACATATTCACTGCAGCTCGGCCCTGCTAAAGGCGTCTTGCGTAAATATGAAATTGATAAGCAAGCAGAACAGAAGTTCTCTTCACTTTCTGGTGGACAGCAAGCGCGCTTCCAAGTCTTATTGCTAGAACTATCTGGTTCGACTTTGTTATTACTTGATGAGCCAACCGATAACTTAGATCTGGCGAGCGCAGAAAGTTTGGAAAACGCCCTCGATCGATATGAAGGAACCGTTCTCTCCGTTACTCACGATCGTTGGTTTACCCGCGGATTTACCCGATTCTTGATCTTCGGGGCCAATGGACAGGTATATGAGAGCCCAGAGCCGATCTTCGACCATTAAGGGGCGGGCCGTATGCGTGGATTTAGGCCATTTTGACCCTGCTACGCATGAAAGGTAAAGTTCCTCCTCTGCACCAGATCTGCACCAGATACGGTGCCGAAGGCAGTACCACCAGATTTATCAAAGCTCACTAAAAGAAGAAGGTAATAAAGCATGCGTACATATAGTCCTAAGGCCGGAGATGTCGTCCGTAAGTGGCACGTCATCGATGCACAAGATGTAGTTCTTGGCCGCCTTGCAACTCATGCTGCAGTTCTTCTTCGCGGTAAGCACAAGCCAACATTTGCTCCACACATGGATATGGGCGACTTCGTTGTAATCATCAACGCAGAAAAGATCGCTCTTTCAGGTAACAAAGCGCTTTCAAAGTTTGAACACCGCCACTCAGGTTTCCCAGGCGGTTTAACTTCAACTGTTTACGGCGAGCTAATTGAGAAGCACCCAACACGCGCTGTTGAAAAGGCGATCAAGGGAATGCTTCCAAAGAACCGTCTTGGCCAGCAGGTTGCATCAAAGCTAAAGGTTTACGCAGGACCTGAGCACCCACACGCTGCTCAATCACCAACACCATATGTATTCAACCAAGTTTCACAGATCGCAAAGTAAGGGACCCATAACAAATGTCAGATACAACTTATAACGAAGTTACAGATCTAGACGAGAACGAAGTTCCTACTTCATACTCTTCAGCAACTCCAGCTGCTGCAACTAACCGCCCAGCAATCAAGGCACCTGGTGCAGGTACTGGTCGTCGTAAAGAAGCAGTTGCTCGCGTTCGTCTCGTACCTGGAACAGGTCGTTGGGTTGTAAACGGTAAGACCCTTGAAAACTATTTCCCAAATAAAGTTCACCAGCAACTAGTCTCTGAGCCGTTCCGCACTGTTGGTGCTGAAAATCAGTACGACGTATTTGCTCGTATCAACGGAGGCGGAGTATCTGGCCAAGCCGGTGCACTTCGTCTAGGCGTTGCTCGTTCACTTAACGAGATCGATGTTGAAGCACACCGTCCAGCGCTTAAGAAAGCTGGATTCCTCTCACGTGATGCACGTGTTATCGAGCGCAAGAAGTACGGTCTGAAGAAGGCCCGTAAGCGTTCGCAATACAGCAAGCGTTAATTTTCAAAGGCCGCACAACAGAAGTGGCACTCTTTGGAACCGATGGAATACGTGGCTTAGCCAATCGTGATCTAACTGCTGAATTAGCACTTGATGTCGCTGTTGCTGCTGCACATATTCTCGTCGAAACAAATCCTGATAAATCGCATCGCCCTAAAGCAATAGTTGGGCAAGATTCTCGCGCTTCCGGTGAATTCCTAGAAGCAGCTGTCGTTGCTGGATTAACTAGCGCTGGGGTTGATGTCTATCGCGTAGGAGTTCTACCAACTCCAGCAATTGCTCATCTAGTCGCTGAATCCGGCGCTGATCTTGGCGTAATGATTTCGGCTTCACATAACCCAATGCCAGATAACGGCATCAAGTTGTTTTCTCGCGGCGGCGGAAAGTTAGATGATGCTATTGAAGCTGCAATTGAAGCGCGCATCGGAGAACCTTGGGAGCGCCCAACCGGCAGTGGTGTGGGGCGCGCGATAAACGATGACAGCGCTCGCGAACGCTATATCGCACACCTTCTATCTTCAGTTTCAACTCCGCTAAAGGGTTTAAAGATCGTAGTTGATTGTGCAAATGGCGCATCTTCAACTGTGGCACCTGATACTTATCGCCGCGCTGGCGCAGAAGTTGTTTCAATCTTCGATGCGCCAGACGGCTGGAATATCAACGATGATTGTGGCTCAACGCATTTACATCAGCTTCGCACTGCAGTACTTCGTGAAGGCGCTGACTTCGGAATCGCTCATGATGGCGATGCCGACCGTGCGCTCGCAGTAGATGCACAAGGCAATGAAGTAGATGGCGATGTCATCATGACCATCTTGGCAAAGGGATTTAAAGCATCTGGTTCGCTTAAAGCCAACACAATCGTTGCCACAGTAATGAGCAATCTTGGTTTCTTCCACGCCATGAAGAACGCAGATATCAGCGTTGAAACAACGGCAGTTGGCGATCGCTACGTTTTAGAGAAGATGCTAGAAAAAAGTTATTCATTAGGCGGCGAACAATCTGGGCACTTGATCATGCGCGATTTTGCAACAACTGGTGATGGAATATTGACCGCACTTGCACTTGCACAAGAAGTTGTTAAATCAGGTCAGACTCTGCAAGAGCTGGCATCAGCGATGGTGCGCTTCCCGCAAGTTCTAGTAAACGTTAAGAACGTTGCTAAAGAGCGCCTTGCAGATTCTGCAGTGATAAAAGACGCAGTTTCTGCCGCTGAAGCAAAACTTGGTGAACATGGACGCGTTTTATTAAGAGCATCTGGCACTGAACCGCTGGTTCGCGTGATGGTTGAAGCCCAGAGTGATAACCTAGCCAGCGAAATAGCTAATGACTTAGCTAAGGTCGTACAAACAGAGCTGGGGTAGATAAAAGTGTGCGGAATTGTGGGTTACACAGGGCCACAGTCAGCAATTACTCCGCTCATTGAAGGTTTGCGCCGCCTCGAATATCGCGGCTATGACTCAGCCGGAATCGCACTTGGCACCAACGGCGCTTTATTTATCGAAAAGCGCGCCGGTAAGTTAACAAACTTAGAAGGTTCACTTCCTGCAAATATGCCGGTCGTTCATTCAGGTATCGGACACACTCGTTGGGCAACCCACGGAGGTCCAACTGATCGCAACGCCCATCCTCATACCGACAATGAAGGAAAGTTGGCCGTGATCCATAACGGCATCATCGAAAATTATTCAGAGCTCAAGGCTGAACTTCAATCACGAGGCCACGAGTTTTCATCAGATACAGATACCGAATCAGTTGCACATTTACTATCCGAACTTCGCAAAGCCAATAACGGTGATTTAACGGCCGCGATGTTAGATGCAGTAAAGCGTTTACGAGGTTCTTTTACCTTGGTGGCAGTTCATGCCGATGCCCCTGAAGTAATTGTCGGAGTTCGTCGTAATTCACCTTTAGTTGTCGGATTAGGCGATGGCGAAAGCTTTATGGCATCTGATGTTGCCGCCTTTATCGATTACACCAAGCGCGCTGTAGAACTTGGCCAGGATGAAATTGTCACTATGACGCCCGCCGGAATCAGCATCATTGGCCTAGATGGAAAAGCAGTTCTGCCAAAAGAGTATGCAATTACTTGGGATTCAGCCTCTGCGCAAAAGGGCGGCTACTCGCACTTCATGCTTAAGGAAATCTTCGAACAACCAAAGGCAGTTGCCGACACTCTCATTGGTCGCCTTACCGATAACGGCAAGATCGAACTCGATGAACTACATATGTCAGATGCGGAAATCAAAGCGCTAAAGAAGATTGTTGTTATCGCATGTGGCACCGCATATCACGCGGGCATGATTGCAAAGTATGTAATCGAAAAATGGGCCAAGATTTCAGTAGAAGTAGAGATCGCCAGCGAATATCGCTACCGCGATCCAATCATTGATCCAAATACTTTAGTTATCGCCATTTCACAATCTGGCGAAACGATGGATACCTTGATGGCGATCCGCCATGCCAAGGCAGCTGGTGCGCGCGTACTCGCAATCTGCAACACCAACAGTTCAACTATTCCGCGCGAATCCGATGCGGTTCTCTACACACATGCCGGCCCAGAAATCGCAGTCGCATCTACGAAAGCGCTGTTAACTCAAATCATCGCGGTCTATTTAATCGGCCTGCACTTGGCGCAAGTGCGTGGAGAACTAAGCGATGCCCAGGTACGCGGCCTTTACAACGAGATGCTTGAACTCCCAGGAAAGATCGAACAGATCCTCGAAACGGTTGAGCCACTACGTGCACTAACCCGAAGCTTTGCTAAATCTGAAACTGTTCTATTTATTGGGCGCAACATTGGTTACCCAGTTGTCCTCGAAGGTGCTTTGAAGTTAAAGGAACTTGCCTATATCCACGCAGAGGGATTTGCTGGAGGAGAGTTAAAGCATGGTTCGATCGCACTGATCGATGCCGAAAAGGGAACCCCGGTTATTGCGATCCTGCCATCTGGTAGCGACCATTCGTTAGATGAAAAAATGCTGAGTAATATCCAAGAAGTTAAAGCGCGTGGTGCGCGTGTGATTGTGATCGCACATGAAGGCGCCGAAGTTATTGGCGCAGAACACATCATTCGCATCCCAGCATGCTCACCGCTATTTCAACCAATATTGGCTACTGTTCCACTACAAGTCTTTGCCTATGAAATGGCGATTGCGCGCGGTAACGATGTTGACCAGCCGCGCAATTTAGCTAAATCAGTAACGGTGGAATAAATATGCAGAAGGTTCTAGATACGCGTCGCGCCCAAATGGTGCGCGCTGCTCGTTGGTCTGCCGCCCTTTTCACCGGTTTCCTTTTAATTACCCACCAAGTAATTATTAACGGCCCGCTAATTGAAATAGATAAGTGGATCCATAATTTAGAGCGTCCTGAATTTCGTGGCGTAAGTGGATTTATCATCCGCCGGTTAGATGATTTAGGACTTCGCAGCGTTACCGCAACTGCGCTACTAATAGCGGCCTTCTATATTGCGCGAAGATTTAAAACATGGCGCCCTCTTAACTTGGCGATCCTTTCTCTGATCTGCCTTAACGTCGTGGTCGGCCTATTTAAATTTGGTTTAGGGCGCACTAAGCCAAAGGTGGGAATAGATTTACTTCACTTTGGTGGGATGTCTTATCCAAGTGGCCATGCATCCAATGCACTTCTTACTTGGGGCGTACTCGCATATTTGATTTATCGCTATGCCCACGTAGATCGCTATCGTGGACGTCTGGCCAGTGCCGGCGTTGCCACAATTAGTTTGACGGTTTGTATAGTTTCGCTAGTTCGCGATACTCATTGGTTCTCAGATTTACTCGGTGGATTGTTTATCGGCGGAGCCTTATTGGTCATGGTGATCGCCGTAGATCGTTACTACCCATCTAATAGCCAACTCTCGTAACGCCAATTACACTCAACCCCATGATCGATGGGATTGGAATTGATGTCGTAGATATTGAGCGATTCTCCCAATCACTCGAACGCACGCCTTCTCTCCGCGAAAAGCTCTTTACATCTGCTGAGCAAGGAAAACCTATTCATTCACTGGCGGCGCGTTTCGCTGCAAAAGAAGCCTTGGCAAAAGCGCTTAATGCTGGCCATGGACTTGCGTGGCACGAAGCCGAAGTCATCAACCATGAAAGCGGCAAACCTGATTTTCTATTTCGCGGTGAGATAGCAGAACTTGTTGATGGTGCACGTGTGCATCTTTCTTTATCTCATGATGCCGGCATTGCATCGGCGATGGTTGTGGTGGAGCGATGACCAACCGCGCAGAAGCCGTCGTAAATCTTTCTGCAGTTAAAGCCAATGTTGCAGCGCTTAAGGCGAAAGCTGGCGTCGATTTAATGGCAGTTGTTAAAGCTGATGCTTATGGACACGGACTCGTGCCTGTCGCAAAGGCGGCGCTGGAAGGCGGTGCTACTTGGTTGGGAGTTGCACTTCTTGAGGAAGCGATCAAACTTCGCGCCGCAGGAGTAACTGCTCCCATCTTGGCCTGGTTAGTTCCGCCGGGTTCAGATTTTCAAAGCGCAGTAGATAACAACATCGATATTGCTGTTGCATCGATAAAGGCGCTAGATGAAGTTAGCGCTGTAAAAAGTGAGAAACGCCCACGCGTTCATTTAGAAGTTGATACCGGAATGACTCGTGGCGGATTCTTGGATGAATGGCCAAAGATTGATGCGCTCCATCTACATGGCGTTGAAATTGTCGGAATCTTCTCCCACTTTGCGCGTGCAGATGAACCGGGTCAGCCACAGAATTTGGCTCAGTTAAATCGATTTAAAAAGATGGTTGCCTCATTGGAATCATTTGGATACCCAAATTTGATTCGCCACCTTTCAAACTCTGCCGCCACACTCGTTGATGGCGCATCTAGCTTTGACATGGTCCGCACCGGAATTGCTATGTATGGCTTATCGCCCGATGTAAGAACACTTGGTACATCGCAAGAACTTGTATTAACTCCTGCGATGACGGTGCGCGCTAAGTTACATCTAGTTAAGAAAGTTCCCGCGGAAAGCCCAGTTGGTTACGGAGCAACGGCAGTTACACAGTCAGCGACCAAACTAGGTGTGGTAGCGATGGGATATGCCGATGGAATTCCAAGAGTTGCACAGAGCGCAGGTGTGAGTTTTCTGGGAAAGAAAGCCCCAATTATTGGACGAGTATCCATGGATCAATTCGTAGTTGATTTAGGCGCCGATTCCACTGCGCAATCTGGGGATTGGGTCACAGTCTTCGGAAGCGGTGCAGATGGTGAGTACACGGCAGATGATTGGGGCGCAGCCTCTGGCTCAATTAATTACGAGATAGTTACACGAATTGGGCCGCGTGTGCCTAGAATCTACGAACCATGAGCGTCTTAGCGATCGCAAATTTACGAGTTAACTTCGGTGGACTCGTTGCCCTTGATGATGTTTTCATCGAGGTTGCACCTAATTCGATCGTTGGGTTGATTGGTCCAAATGGCGCAGGTAAGACCACTCTCCTTAACTGCATCTCCGGTTTAGTAACACCGACATCAGGTGAGATTTCAATCCATGGCAAAAAGGTTGATTGGCCAAAAAGTTATGAGCTCGCAGATTTTGAGATAAGCCGAACCCTGCAAGGCGTTGGTTTATTTAGCGGGTTAAGCGTTATCGAAAATGTCATGATGGGCGTAGATAAGAAGAGCGAGAGTAATTTCCTCAAAGACCTTTTCGGACTATCTGCAAAATCAGAGCGCAAACTTCGCGCAAAAGCCGAAGATGCACTTGCCTGGGCAGGAGCACTTGCTCTGGCAGATAAGACGCCATCAGAGTTAACTTATCCCGAAACAAAGCGCGTCTCGATTGCACGAGCTTTAGTTGCTGAACCAAAGATTCTCTTATTGGATGAACCAGCTGCCGGGCTGGGCCAAGATGATATTGATAAATTTGCTGATCTACTGAAACAGTTAAAGCAACGTTGCGCAATCATCATCGTTGAACACCATGTTGACTTTATCGGTGCTATTTCAGATCAAGTCTACGTATTGAACTTCGGCAAAGTTATCTCCAGCGGTAGTTTCGATACGGTTAAGCGCGATCCTGCAGTGCTTGCCGCCTACCTTGGAACTTCAAATCAAAGTGGTAGCGATCATTTAGGAGCTGCCAATGCTTGAAGTTAAAAACCTTGTAACTAGTTTTGGATCGGTAGTTGCCCTTGATGGTGTTTCATTTACCGCCCAAGAATCGAAGATAACGACAGTTATTGGCGCAAATGGCGCCGGCAAGAGCACTTTGTTGCGCACGATCTCAGGCCTTGAACATGCCACATCAGGATCAATTACCTGGAGCGGTAAATCTGTAATTGGAATGCGCGCTGAAGACATTGTTCGCGGCGGTATCGCTCATGTTCCCGAAGGCCATGCCGTTATCTCAGAGCTAAGCGTTGAGGAAAATATCTCCATGGGCTCGCTATTTCGCCGCCGTAAATTTAAGGCAGATGTAACGGCAGCTCAAGATGAAGTCTTTGAACTCTTTCCTCGTTTAAAGGAACGCCGTAAGCAATTAGCCGGAACCCTTTCAGGCGGTGAGCGTCAGATGTTGGCGATTAGTCGCGCTTTGGTTTCACGTCCGAAATTACTTTTATTGGATGAACCATCGCTAGGACTTGCACCGTTGGTTGTCGAGCAGATTATTGATTCGATAAATATTCTCTGCCGCACAACCGGGCTAACAGTTTTATTGGTTGAACAAAATGCCAACACCGCACTGGGAGTTGCAGATCATGGAGTTCTTCTATCTCTTGGAAAAGTTGTTGCTGATCGACCAGCAGCCGAGTTAAGGGCGGATGCCAATTTGCGCGCCGCATATTTGGGGTACTAATGGATACCTTTCTAGCAGCCCTCTTCTCTGGCACTTCTCGTGGCGCCATTTACGCACTCGTTGCACTTGGTTTAGTCATCGTTTGGCGCGGTGCAGGAATCCTTAACTATGCCCAGATGGGCCAAGCGATGTTTAGCACCTACATCGCATCGACCATGATCACCAACGGAAACTCTTACTGGTTGGCATTTGTTGTTGCAATTGTGGTCGGCGCAGTTATGGGCGTCTTACTAGATATCTTGGTCATGCGCCCGCTCTCTAATAAGAAGAAGACTGAACTTTTAAGTAGCGAATCAATGCGCGCAGCAATTCCAGTAATTGCATCCCTTGGAATTTTGGGAGTTCTACAGGCGTTAGCAGGAATCATTTGGGCTGCTGAAGAACGTGGTTTTCCAGCCCCTTATGCCCAAGAAGGTTTCACCGTTGCCGGCAATGTGATGCCATTTACCTCATTCGATGTATTTGTAATTACCGTCGTCCTTACAACTTTGGCTTTAACTACGCTCTTCTTCAAGAAGACAGGCGTAGGACTTGCGATGCGTGCGACTGCTTTAAATTCAGAAGTTGCACGACTTAGCGGAATTAGAACCAACTTCACTCGTTCACTTAGCTGGGCATTTTCAGGTGCGGCATCTTCACTTGCTGGGCTTTTGATTACGCCGACTTCTAACCTTTCTCCAAATACTTTGGATTTAGTTTTAATCATCGGCTTTACCGCAGCAGTTGTCGGCGGACTAGATAGCCCAGCCGGTGCGGTAATTGGCGGATTCCTTGTCGGAATGGTTATCTCTTTTGTGAGTTTCTATGGCTCACCAGAAGATGTCTTCTTGGCGATCTTGGCGGTATTGCTGCTGGTCTTGATCATTCGCCCACGTGGAATTTTGGGAGCAAAGGATGCGCGCCGTGTCTAAAGCTAAGAACCGCTCAATCGCACGCAAGAGTCTGCGCCGCACAATCTTCTTCGTCATTTTAATTCTGCTTGCTGGCTCAACATTTGAGCCATATAACCAAGCACAGCTTGCATTAGTTCTAATCCTCTTTATTGGAGTTCTTTCAGTAACGCTCTTAACTGGTATCTCAGGCCAGCTTTCACTTGGCCAAGGTGCGTTGATGGCGGTCGGTGGATATTGCATGGCGCTACTCATGACCAATCAGGGCTATTCGCTCTGGATGGCAATTCCACTGGCGATGGTTGGATCTGCACTGGCTGGTCTTCTCTTAGGAATTTCAGCAGCGCGCTTATCTGGACCATATCTTGCAGGCACAACTCTCGTTATCGCACTAGCGATTCCAACTTTGGCCAATCGATTTATGTCAGTACTCAAGGGTGATGAGGGCCTTCCAGTAGATGTTGGTTATCCACCTGTTTGGTTTACAAATTTATTTGGCGAACCAAGTTACGAAGAATGGCAGCTCTATGTTGCACTTCCATTCGCTGCGATCGCGCTCTTCTTCGCATCCAATATTCTGCTCTCTCGCACAGGTCGCATGTGGCGAGCAATAAGAGATCACGAGACAGCAGCTTCGTTAAGTGGAGTTAATTTCTCTCGACAAAAAATATTTGTCTTCGTAGTTTCGGCAACTTTCGCTGGACTTTCCGGTGCACTGTATGGGTTGCGCGGTTTGGTCGGTCCCAGCGTTTACCCAGTTTCACTTTCACTTCTGCTACTTACGGCAGCGGTACTGGGTGGTATTCGCAGTATCTTCGGTGCCTTTATCGGAACGGTGATCGTTGTCTTCCTGCCTGATTGGATTGATGCAATACTTCACTCATTCGAGCTAAGCGAACAAGTCTCTAACTTCTTACCCGCTCTGGTTTCGAGCCTCTTATTGATTTTGACCGTGGTGATTAATCCTGCCGGGGTCGCAGGCACCCACCTCCATAAACACAAGCATAAATAATTGTTATAAAGCAAGGTTTTTGGGCTGGAGATCACCCTTTCGCCTTCGGCGTTTCGCCGCCTCTCATTCACTTTACGTTCACATTCGGTTAAAGTGAAGCCGTTAAACCCAGTTCAGGGTTGACGGCAGTGGAGATACCTCGTCTCTCCATTGCGTTCATTGATTAGAGAAAGAGTGAATGTAGTGAGAAATCGTGCATCTCTGTCTAGATCACCGCGCAGTTTCATTTCAACTGCCGCTGTCGTACTTGCTGGCGCGTTAGCGCTATCTGCAGTTCCAGCGCAAGGAGCTAGCACTCCTGGTGTTTCAGCCACTGAAATTGTTTTGGGTATGCAATTACCTCAAACCGGTCCAGCAAGCCCTGGCTATAACAAGGTAGATGACGCGATGCGCGCCTACTTTGATTATGTAAATTCCAAGGGCGGCGTTTACGGACGCAAAATAACTTTGGTCACTAAAGACGACACATACAAGGCAGGACTAACAGTTTCCACTGCATCAGCTCTTATCAATAAAGATAAGGTCTTTGCGATGGTCGGTAGCATCGGAACCCAGACACATATCTCTGTTATCAAAGATATTAACCGTCGTGGAATTCCAGATCTATTCGTAAACAGCGGATACAGCGGCTTCTACACCGATCCAAAGAAGTACCCAACCACTTTCGGTGGCCTCGGTACTTACATCGTTGAAGCCAAGATCCTTGGAAAGCACATCAAGGAAAACTTTGCCAAGAACACAGTCGGTATCGTTTATCAGACTGATGACTTCGGCCGCAACACTGTTGAAGGTCTTGCAACAGCGGGTGTGACATTCACACCTAAGAAGACCGCAGCAACATTTATCGCTGGTACTCAGGGTTCAGGCCTTGATGCACAGATGCAGCAGCTCAAAGATAACAACGTAGATGTTGTTGTCGTTGGCGCAGTTGCTTCAGCGTTCGCCGCTGCAGTGGCATCAGCTAACAAGATTGGCTACAAGCCAGCACAGTGGATTGTTATCTCAGTTGGTGCAGATGCAACAACATTCCAGACAATTCTTGGCGCTCGCGGAATTCCAGCTGCATCTTCAGCCGGACTTCTAGCCGGAACCATCTCAGCATCACACGCTCCATCACCAGGTGAAGCAGATGACGAGTTCGTTAAGGCATTTAAGAAGATCAATGATGACTTCAACAAGGGTCCAGATAAGCGTTGGGATAACAACATTCTTCAAGGAATGAATATTGGCTACCTAACAACTTCTGCTCTTCTTGGCGCTGGTAAAGACCTAACACGTCCAGGAATCATCAAGTACATCGAATCAAATGCAGCCAAGCTTTCAAGCGCTGCGCTTGCACCACTTGGTTACAGCACCAAGACCCACGAAGCTTTCACTGGTTTCTGGATCGGTAAGTACGATGCCGCAACAGTTCTTAAGCCAATTGATGCAACTCGTAAAGTTTGGACAACAGACTCTGCAAAGGGCGCTGTAACTGAACTCAAGTACACACGTCCTGCAATTGCAGCCGATGCCCTACCAAAGGTTGGTTAATCACATGAAATCACTAAAAATGCGTAAATCAATCGCAGCCCTTGGTGCAGCAACGCTTGCACTAACACTTAGCGTTGCGATTACACCTTCGGCATCTGCTGCTCCTGTCTGCGCAACTGCAGCAGGTGTAGAGACATGTACCGGAACACTTACAAATGGCGCTGGCTATGTCTTTAAGGTGCCAACTAACTTCGCAGGAACAATGTTCTTCTGGGAACACGGCTTCCGTCCAACTTACCCAGGTGTTTCAGCTGTTCCAAAGGGCGTTGAGGAAATCACACCAGGAAACCAGACCAACAACACTGATGTCACAAAAGAGATGATGCGCGCCGGTTACGGTGTTGCAGCATACGACGGCACAGTCAAAGGTATGCGTGGATGGAATAACACCTTCCGCATTGAAATGCTCAAGGAAGTTATTGACACTGCAATGGCTAAGTACGGAACACGTATCCAGTACAAGGTTGTTTACGGTTCATCCCAAGCAGGTGCAATCATCACGCCATTCGTTGAGAAGTATCCAACTTATGCCGATTCAGTCGGAATCATGGCTGGAATTACCCCTTCTCCAGCAGATGCATTCCAATCAGCATGTGACATCTTCTACTTACTTAGCATCTTCGCTGACCCAACCATTAAGGGTTGCACAGCATTTGGTGTTAAAGGAGTTCCAGGCCACATGGCATCACTAGGAGAGCTACAGAAAGTTGTTGCTCTACTAACAGCGTGGAGCAAGAACCTCGGTGCACCTGGACTTGAACACCCAGCAGCGCTAAAGGGATCACCAATTCCACAACGTTCAGCGCTACTCCTAATTGGTCTTCTAACGGGAGTTCCAACAAAGAGCGCACACATGGATGGAATTTCAACTAACGCAGTGATTGCTGAACACAGCATCAATGCAACAGTTGCAGTTCTTGAAAACATGGGTGAAGCAGTTGCGACCGGCACTCTTGCCGCGCAGTCAGCTTCTGAAATCACAGGACCTGGTTTCTACGACAATACAAAGACTGATTGGGCAGCACTGCTCGATGAGGGCGATGCCGGTCGTTACAACCTTGGACTTTCAGGTGACGAAGCAATCACTGCAATGATGGGTGTTCTAGCAGCATCTCCACGAGTTACAGGAAACGCTGATGCAATCGCTAAGTTCAAGGCGCTTGATAAATCTAACTTCACCTCAACTCACCCAACAATTCTGCTTTCAAATGAGGCAGATCGTTTGGTATTCGCAGGTAACTCTTCACGCTATGTAGATAAGAAGCGTGCAGCTTACGAAGCAGCGCTTGCAAAGTGGGAAGCAAATAAGACCGGCAAGAAGCCAGTTTGGAACACACTTGCTCTCTATGCGATGACTCCAGAGACCTACACAAAGTTCACAGCAGCAGGCTTGCCTGATCTTGCTGGAGCTCCTGCAGCATCTGGCGTCGGACACCAAACATTCTCTAAGGCTCAGACAATGGCCTGGGTTCGTATGTTGGCTGTCTCTGCTAAATCAGGAAATATCCCAACAGGCAAGTACGTTCAGTACATTGCCAAGAAGGTTCCTTACCTAAACGATGATCTCGATTATCGTCCAACGGATCTGAAGTACAACTTCGGATAAGCGTTAACAGCAAAAAGGCCCTGAGGAAACTCAGGGCCTTTTTGCATTTTCAATTTTCTTTCGTCAACTATCCTTCGTAAGTGAAGATCGCAACTGCCCAAGAGATGTTTGGGCTTGGCCAGAAACTGGGCGCCCAACTGCGGGCCGGTGATTTGATTCTTCTAAATGGACCACTTGGCGCAGGTAAAACTGTTCTAGTTCAAGGTATTGGTGCCGCCCTGGGATTTAAAGAAGTTACGTCGCCAACCTTTGTTATCTCACGAATCCATAAAGGTCCGCTTTCCCTAATTCACGTTGATGCCTATCGCTTACTGGAAGGTGGCAACGCCGCGCTTTATCTAGATGATCTCGATCTTGATACTCCTCGCGAAAGCGCTGTGACAGTGATCGAATGGGGCGGGGCTGAATCCGCACGTTTATCTGATGAGCGATTAGAGATCGATATCGATCGCAGTGATGAAGAGCGAGAAGTAAGTATTCGCGCCATCGGCCCACGATGGACAGGCTTTGAATTATGACCATTTCGCTAGCAATCGATACCGCGACCTCCCGAACTATCGTCGCCATAGTCGATGAAGGCAAAGTTTTATTCGAAAGCTTCCATGAAGGCGCGATGGACCATGGAAAAGCAATTACCGAATTAGTTTCGCAGGCGCTAAAGGTTTGCCCCGTACCGAACCAGGTCGTTGTCGGAATGGGGCCAGGCCCATTTACCGGTCTACGAGTTGGAATAACTTTTGCGCATACATTTGCCCTGGCACGAAATATTCCAATTATTGGAGTCTGCTCGCTAGATGCGATCGTTATCGATCAAGATGAGTACACAGTTGCAATTGATGCGCGCCGTAAAGAGATTTACTGGGCAAGATATAAATCTGGGCAGCGCATTTCAGGTCCAGCGGTTAATAAACCAGCTGAAGTTGAAGGATTTATTCTCGATCGGTATCCAGAAATGGCGAAGTTGGTTGCGCTAAGCAAAACTCAAGATATTTCAGAGCCTATGTACCTGCGTCGCCCTGATGCCGTACCAACGGCGGAGCGCACATGATCAGTTATCGCCCCGCAATTCAACTCGATCTTCCTGTCTTGGTTTCTATGGAGCGCGTGCTCTTCGCTGATTCGCCATGGACTACCGGGCAATTTAAAGAAGCTTTCCAAGGCGTTCCAACTATTCGCCATTTCTTGGTTGCAACAAATGAAGAAGACCAGATCGTTGGCTATGCGGCGGTATTGGTAGTTGCACCCGGTGTTGAAGCAGATGTTTTAACTGTTGCGGTGCTGCCCGATTATGCCCGCCAAGGTATTGCTACCCACTTTATGAAGGAATTAGAGACTTGGTCACAGAGTAAACAGGCCCTAGCGATGATGCTCGAAGTTGGGGTTGAAAACAGCGGCGCTATCGCACTGTATGAAAAGTTGGGCTACCAGACGATTGCAACTCGCAAGAATTACTACGGCCAAGGTTTAGATGCCTTCGTAATGCGTAAGGAGTTTGACGTATGAGCGGGCCAATAGTTTTGGGAATTGAGACATCTTGCGATGAAACTGCAATTGGTATTGTCCGCGGTCGCACTCTGCTTGCAAATGTAATTGCTTCAAGTGTTGAAGAGCATGCCCGTTTCGGGGGAGTAGTACCTGAGATTGCTAGCCGTGCGCATTTAGAGGCGATGTTGCCGAGCATTGAAAAGGCAGTTAAAGATGCCAAGATTTCACTTAAAGATATTGATGCCGTCGCAGTTACCGCAGGTCCTGGTTTAGTTGGTGCCCTACTTGTTGGTGTGGCATCGGCTAGCGGTTTAGCCATGGGGCTTGGCCGTCCTTTATATGGAGTAAACCATTTAGCTGCGCACGTTAGCGTTGACTTCTTAACTCACGATCAACCAACTGATCCGACCATTGC
>JAIYCF010000026.1 GCA_027488165.1 Streptomycetaceae bacterium | reverse complement strand
ATTGAAGTAAGTGGAATTCCTGCTTCAAGAGCTGCGATCAGAGCGAAGGGCTTAAAGGTAGAGCCGGCTAGCGCAATTGACTGGGTGGCATCGTTTAACTGGCGCTCTAAATAATCGCGCCCGCCAAACATCGCAACGATTTCGCCGGTGCCGGGACGGATCGCAGCAAGTCCAATTCTTAAATTATCTGGCGCTTTCTTTGGATAGAACTTCGTTACCGCATCAACTGCTGATTGCTGTGCACGTTGATCGATAGTTGTTTTAATTACTAGACCACCGACAAGTAATTGATCTTCAGTAAAACCTAACTTGCCCATCTCTTTTTGAACTGCAGCAACGATATGGCCCTTAGGTCCACTTAGTTGTCCGGTTTTGGTACGTGGGACAACTGTTGGGAATTTCGCCTTAGCGGCATCTTCAGGTGTTATCCATTCGCGTTCTAACATGCCGTCAATTACATATTTAAATCGGTTCTCTAAACGAACACCATTCTCCTTAGAAAGGGATGGGTCGTAATAACCAGGAGAACGCAAAATACTTGCGATCACCGCCATCTGAGAAAGATTCAGTTGGTTGGCATTGCGATTGAAATATTGCTGCGATGCGGTTTGCACACCGTAAGCGCCACGGCCAAAGTAAATTGTATTTAGGTAGTTTTCAAGAATTTGATCTTTAGATAGAGAATTCTCTAACTTCAAAGAAATTACAAGTTCCCTAATCTTTCTTTGAATCGTGCGGCTGGGCGAGAGAAAGGCAGTTTTTGCATACTGCTGGGTGATAGTTGATCCACCTTCGCCAGTTAAATTGCCGGAACGTAAATTGTTAAGTAGCGCTCTTGAAATACCGGTGATGCTAAAGGCTTTATTTGAGTAGAAATTTCGGTCTTCTGCGGCAAGAACGGCGTTGCGAAGATCGAGTGGAATCTTTGCCAACGGCAAGATCTGTCGGTTCTCTGATCCGATACGTCCGATCTCTTGCCCATTTGAATATTGAATAATTGTTGATTGGCTATTTACATAGGCGTTGGGATCTGGAATTGAAACGGTAAACCAAGCAAAAGCGAATAAGGTCGATCCAGCGACAAAACCAAAGCCGGCTAAGAAAATACCGGCGCGGATAAGTTTTCTGCGGATCATTTCTTAAGGTTACCCTTTAACCCAATCTTCATCTTCCAAGGTGCGTACGCGACGGGGTGGCTTTCGTTCATTTCCATCCCCTAAAAGATATGAAGAGCAGAGATGGTTCCAAGAGCATTCGCGGCAGACTTCAACGGTATAGACCGCAAACTCCCCAAACTCTTTCTCCATTTCCAATAACTCAACCTCGGTCTTTATACGACCTGAGAATTGTCCGAGTTGATCACCGAATGTGTAACGGAGTTCTACAAGTGATTCTTTCTTGCAGACCGGACATTTACGTTGCGCTTTCTCGCCATGATATTTAGCAGCGCGCATCAAGTAAGGGTCAGCATCACAGGCATCGACTACTCCTCGAAAGAGCGCCAATAAAGTGGCGCGCTTATCAAGTGAATAGTCGATGAACGCACGCTTGGATTTCATGATGAGAGAAGGATAAACCTCTTTTGCAGCCTTCGCGCGACTACCCTTTAACTATGAACGTCTGGCAGATATTAACCGATCGGAAATTTTCCCGGTTACTCCGCCTGCGCTGGACAGGTCAAATGACCGACGGAATTTTCCAGAGCGCCCTGGCCTCATTCGTTTTATTTTCACCAGAACGTCAAGCTAATGCACTTAACGCCGCCCTCGCCTTTGCTGTTGTTCTACTTCCATATTCTTTAATTGGTCCCTTTGTCGGAACAATTCTTGATCGCGTCTCTAGACAACGCGCAATCATGTTTGCAAACTTAACAAGAGCAACAACTTTATCGATCATCTCGTTATTGATTTTCCAAGGCAAAACTGGAATTGAGATGACCGTCTTTGTTCTAGTTGCATTCGGCGTTAATCGTTTAATTCTCGCTGGACTTTCTGCAGGTATTCCACTGATGATTGAAAGTAAATCTTTGATTAGCGCCAACGCTCTTGCGGTGACCGGCGGTTCGGTATTTGTTGTTCTGGGCGGCGGAATTGGCCTTGGTTTACGCCGATTAATTGACGAGACAACTACTGCAGATAAAGCAGATGGCTACATAATTATGGTGGCGGCAACGGGTTATCTACTTGCTGCACTTTTCGCCTCGTTGTTAAAGCGCAAAGAGATTGGCCCGCTAGATCACGAGATAAAAAATGCCAGCTTTACCCAAGGGTTAATTGAAATGCGTGAGGGTGTGCGTTTTCTGCGCGCGCATATGGATGCCGCACGCGGCATTGGTGCGATCGCTATTCATCGCGGTGGAATAACAGCTTTAACCCTCATCGCTCTCTTATTAGAACGAAATACCTTTAACGATCCGGCAGATAATGAAGCTGGATTAGCTGGTTTGAGTTTTACCTTATCTATAGCGGCGATCGGTTTTGTTGTTGGGGCAGTTATCGCTCCTTATGGGGTGCGCCGCGTTGGACGCCATCGTTGGATGAGATTTTCTCTCATCGCAAGTACTTGTGGTCCTTTATTCATATTATTTGTACGTACCCCCCTGACTTTGATCTGTGCAGCATTTGTCACTGCGCTATTCGGTCAGAGTTTAAAAGTTACAAATGACGCACTTGTGCAATCAAAGATCGATGACATTTATCGCGGTCGAGTCTTTTCGGTTTATGACGTTGTCGTAAATGGTGCGATCGTTTCGGGCGCCGTTATAGCTGCGCTACTTCTGCCAAATAGCGGTGATAGTTACTTAGTTCCATTGCTTGTGGCAACTATTTATTTGATCGCTGGACTTCGTTTACTTCGCAGTGGGGTTTTCTTTGCTCCACCAGTTAAGTAGCTCTTCGGTAGCGCGCTCTTCTCCCAGCGGGCCATTCTCAAGGCGCAACTCAAGAAGATAATCCAAAGCTCTACCGACCGCTGCGGACGGT
>JAIYCF010000122.1 GCA_027488165.1 Streptomycetaceae bacterium | reverse complement strand
GGAAGTTTTAAATCAACAATCTTTACGCCGGGAAAGAGTGAAACATTTCCCCAAAGGACATTTAGAAATTGGTTTAGCTCTCCCCCAGTCACATCAGGGTTATAAGAAATAGTTATTAGGTGGCTTGATTTATCGGTTGATGAAATTTCCTCAACTTTTCCAACAACTTCTTGCTGGATCCAAGCAGGTGCCAACTCGTAGGGGAATTCGATCGTCTGTTCTGCCCGAATTACATCAGCAAGTGACTTTGGATCGTCGCCAGTGAATCTATAGGTTACAAAAATCCGATCCACTTAAAACGCCCCCCTGATTGCCATAGGCAATTATCTACCTAGGAAACGCTGCCGCAACTCCACCATCTACCGCGATAACACTTCCGGTTGTACGTGAGGATTCATCACTTAAGAAGAATGCTGCGGCACGGGCCACATCGAGGCTTCTCACGCGTGCATTTAGCAGATTTCGCGATGCATAGAAGTCTTCAAGTTCCTCTGGTTTCACACCATGTGCAGCTGCACGTTGTTCGCGAATACCGCCTTCCCACAATTTGCTGTTATCGAAGACCGCATCTGGATTAATTCCATTAAAGCGAATGCCAGCGTTGCCACCTTCAAGAGATGCGATTCTCATTAGCTGCAACATTCCGGCTTTGCTAACTGAATATCCGCCGAATCCGGCACCTGGTGCGAAGGCGTTCTTGCTAGCTATGTAAACGATTGATCCGCCCATCTTCTGCTTGCGCATGACCTTCATCGCTTCTTTGGTCAACATGAATGCACTCGTTAAATTGATATCCAATCCACGGCGCCATTTTTCGACATCTAGATCTTCCAGTTTGTCGCTGATGCCAATTCCGGCGTTGATTACAGCGCCATCTAGTCCACCGAAATGTTTGATGGTTTTTGTAACCGTTGCCTGAACATCCGCTTCTTTCGACTGGTCACCCAAAACCAACAGTGGTGGATTGCATTTATTGTCTGCAAACTCTTTCTCAACTTCTAGCAGTCCTTTTTCTTCGATATCTGCAAGAACGACATGAGCGCCGCGTTTTCCAAGTTCGAGTGCAACGCCACGGCCAATTCCGCTGCCTGCACCGGTAACGATAATGATGTGTCCATCTAGTTGAGCGGGAGCTGGCTTGTTCTTGAGTTTGAAGAGTTCCATAGGCCAGTAATCAAATCCGAAAACTTCTGCATCAGAGATTGTGTCCCCGTCGCCAAATACATCTATAACGCGTGCTGCCACGCTGTGGGTATGCGTTGCGATGTCGGCCAGCATGACATTCTCTTTAATTGTTGTTGCGGCAGTTACTGCGCCAACTCCTGGAACAAGAATCACTCTTGGATCATTTCCGTGGCTGGTGTACCCAGCTGGAAGCAGTGACTTGTTGGCTTCGAAGTATGCGCTGTAGTTCTCGCGAAATTCCTTGATTCCGGTTTCGGTATCTTCCAAGGTAACCGTTGCTGACTTAGGGCGAATACGTAACATGTGATCGGCGCTGGATGCTCCAAGCGCAATTACCTTCTTGAGATCTGGACGTGCGGCAATCTCAGCTAATCGAGAATCGGTTCGAAGAAGTTGTTTCTTACCAAGCGTTCCACGAAGTTTAAGCAAAAGCTCTTTTAGCTCTTCATCAGGTAGATCTTGATGTTGGAAATTGGCCGCTGGTCGCTTATTGAGTGAGTCTAAATACTTATCTGCGAGAGCAACGGCATCAATCGTCTTCTTGTAACAAAGATCTGAATCTTCATCCCAGACAACTAATCCGTGGTGGGCAAGAACAACTCCGGCGTAATCTCCTAGACCGCCTACTAACTTCGAAAGTTCAAAGCCAGGACGGATCCAATCAACATAGGCAAATTCTTCACCAAGTGCTTCACGTACCGCTTTTTCGCCTTGTGGATGATTTGTAAGCGCACAGATCGCATCAGCATGCACGTGATCAATATGTTTTGCTGGCAGAAAACCATGAAGCAAAGTTTCAATTGAAGGGCGGCGTGAAGTTGGATCAACTAGAGCACGTGTTACGTAATCCACCATCGTGTCATCGTCTAAAGCGCCAAAATCGCGAAGCGCCAATAGCTCTTCAAGGTAAAGCGCTGGGTAATCTCGATCGATGGCGTACTGCATATCTGCGCCAGAACCTTTAACCCACAAAACTTTCTTAAGGCGACCCAAGTGATCTTTGATTTCACCTTTACTTGAAGTGTTACCTCCGCCGTAGACAACCATCGATTGGTCGGCGCCGATTTTCTGGGAACGTGCGACGAGGTCATGTAATGGCTTTAGTTCACTCATAGTGTTTGGCCTTCTGCTATTTCGTAGGATTGTTTCTCGGTTATTACTGCACTTATGTACTTAGCTGGCGTGACGTCAAAAGCAGGGTTGAAGGTCTTGGCACCATCAGGTGCGACTTGAATCCCCTTGAAGTGGGTTAACTCTTCATCCCCACGTATTTCAATATGGATTTCACTTCCAGTTTTGATACTGCGGTCGACCGTTGATTCGGGAGCCACAACTAGAAATGGAATTCCCGCAGCGTGGCAAGCAAGTGCGACGCTGAGCGAACCGATCTTGTTTGCGGAATCACCGTTCTGGGCGATGCGGTCTGCGCCGATAAGAGCTGCATCAATTCGTCCACTAAGAATTGCCATCGCTGCGGCGCCATCAGGTTCGATGCGATAAGGAATCTCTGATTTCATTAACTCCCATGCAGTCAAACGCGATCCCTGTAGCAATGGACGAGTTTCATCTGCATAAACTTCTTTAACAAATCCACGCTTGTGCATCTCTTTAACAACACCTAGCGCAGTTCCGGTACCTGTTGTAGCAAGCGAACCAGTGTTGCAATGAGTCAACAGGGTCATTGGTTTGCTTCCCAGTTTTTTGATTAGCCAATCTGCGCCGATATTTCCCATATCTGTACTCGATTGCTTATCTTCACTTGCTAATTTATGTGCAGCTGCAAGAACCGCATCGCGGCCTTCTGGTAAATGCTTGCGAATCTTTTCAACCGCCCAAGCTAAGTTAACTGCCGTTGGGCGGGCATCGCGAAGCAGATCCAGGTTATCTTCTAGCTCGCTTGTGGAATGGCCTTTTCGCGCCGCTTCATCAATAACTAGGACAACTCCATATGCACCGGCAACACCGAGCGCAGGGGCGCCTCTGACGACTAATCGTTGAATAGCATCGATATATGGAGCTAGTTCGTCATAAGAAATGTATGTCTCAGAAATTGGAATTTGTGTTTGATCAAGCAAGACAATTTTGTTGTCTTTCCAGACGATCGCTTCGAACCCGCTAGACATTTAATTGCTCCTTATTCAAGACCTTGAACTTATCACTTCGCTACTAAAAAAGAGATTGCTAAGCGTATGAATCCCAATCGCCACCACTAAGGATTCCACCATCTATGATAATTGATTGGCCAGTTATATATGAAGATGCATCTGTTGCCAGAAATATCACTGATCCGATTATCTCGTCTGGATTTGAGAGGCGGCCTATCGGAGTTGTCTCATCAAACCATTTTGTGCGATGTGGTTCGCCCCACAGTGGCTTAGTGAAATCGGTTTTGATAACTGAAGGTTCGATGCAGTTAACGCGAATTTTATCTTTTGCCCATTCGCGAGCAGTGCTGCGCGTGATAGAACTTACCGCTGCTTTGGTTGCCGCATAAACTGAGATCGTATTGAAGCTATAACGAGCACTTAGAGAGCTCATATTTACGATTACTCCACCACCGGCTGCCTTCATAAT
>JAIYCF010000039.1 GCA_027488165.1 Streptomycetaceae bacterium | reverse complement strand
ATTCTGCAGCCCTCTATTTCTGAAGTAGACTCTGATCTTCGCATGGCCCCGATAGCCCAATGGCAGAGGCAGAGGACTTAAAATCCTCCAAGTGTGGGTTCGACCCCCACTCGGGGCACTGTAATTATCAAAGATTGATGCACGCTTATCCAAGTATCCCTCTCTGCATAAAAGTCCACCTAGATTACGGTGATCGAGTTGGCCGTTAGGGGAAAACTATGAAAAATCGAATTAGCGCTGCACTTATTACGATTACCGCTCTCGTTGGAATTGCGCTGGTTCCAATTCAAAGTGGAAGTGCTGTAACTCCTGACCCCAACGTTCCGATCATGCAGTATTGCCAACCAGATAGATATGCCTGCGCAGGATATGTTGCAGAGGCTGATGAGCAGTACTTGATTCCCTGGGTTCCAGGTTTTCCTAATTATCAAGGCTATTACCACAATGATCTAGATGGCGTTTATCGCTTTACTTCATATGCAATTGCAATTAAACGTGATGCGGCGGGAAGTGCAACGTCCGTTGTTACATGTAAAGACATTGCATCGAGTGATTGCACCGGAACACAAGTTGCATATCGCGCCATATTACCTATCTGTGATTCTTCAAATTCGATAGATTGCTTTAAAGATTTCATAGTGAAGGATGCGAGTGGAAAGTCACTTAACTACACAGTAGAAGGCCAATTCCCACTAGGCAATCCTCAATACTTCAAAGGTAGTCCATCGATGAAAGTTCCTAATGGTGGTGGACTAACTTTAATTCGTATTCCAGGAGCGCCACATAAAGGTGGGGATACCTACCTAGTAAAAGCGGAAATGAACGCGGTGAAGAATCAAGGGCAATTAGAATTCACGACGAGGTCATTTACCATTTCTATATCAGCAGTCAAAATTATCGAGGGAAAGTACTCATTTAGAGGCCCAAGTCCTTACTTGATTAACTTTGATAAGTGGAACGTTGAAACCGGGTGGTCAAGTGGTCCCGTCCCTGGTTATTGTGCAGCTACATCCAATACGCAATGTGCAGTTAGATATTCTCTTCCATTAGGTCTGCAATTTGGATTAACCGTAGACCTCACAACAAAGCTAACGGGCTGGCTCCATGGACGCGTTAGGGCTCCAGAGGTTGAAGTAAGTACCAATAGCTTTGGCGGTTCAACGGTGAAAGTTATTGCCGAGCCAATCAAGATTCCTGTAAACGCTGCATGGGTAAATAACGACAAGGCGCCGCAGAGCATCAAGGACTACTACTCAGATAAGCCAAATTACGGCGCCAGAATTTTCGGATTACAGTCTGACGAGCTAAAGCCCCTCAGTGAGATTGTTCTGTTGCGTGATGGAAATATGGGGCATAGTGCCGAAACACTCAAAGAGTATTTGGCTTGGCTCCCAGCGCTAGGTGATAAAGCGCAAGCGATGCCGACTGCTTGGACCATTGCAACGATGAGCAACTATCAAGTCGCAGATCAGGTACAGCAATGTCTAAAGCAGACTGACTCACTTGCCGGAATAGTCACAACGAATGCCGCTGAGTACTTTGATGGGCCACCTGTCTTTGATAAAGCGTCTGGCTCGCTAGATTACAAAGTTGCCGCGACTCACTACGAGCCTGATGGAACTACAGTCTTTAAAGGTTCCTACGATCTCGTGATGAGTTCAAAAGTGGCGAGATGTATTTATGGTTTCACTCAGGCACCAATTAGTGCAACAGTCTCAGTTACTTCTGATGCTGGAACTCAAAGTGCGGCGACAGTGGTTGTCAACGAAAGAAATGGTTGGCTCTCACTCGGAGCATACAATTTCACTTATTCAAGTCCAACGATTCGCGTAGTTCTTTCGGGAACATCAACTTCAGAGGTGAAACCAACTCCGACACCCACCCCAACCGTCGCTGCAGTTAAACCGGCCGCGATTAAAAAAGTCATCTCGTGTGTCAAGGGTAAAGTCACTAAGAAAGTGACTGGTATTAAACCGAAATGCCCAACTGGCTTTAAGACGGTCCAAACAGCCAGGTAGGCTTCTCCCGTGTCAAAGAAGTTAACACTCGTTGGTTTCATCACATTTTGTCTAATGTTGGGCTCCTTGCCGCTTTCGGCAGCAACTGAATTCCCTATTTCTGACGCGAGCAACACTTCATTTATTGCCGTGACTGACAGTGGCGCTTCGCAAAATCGAATATCTGGTGGCTGGACAAGCATTCTTCCCCGGTGTGATGCGTTGCAGAAATCATGGTGTATCAATTCTTTAGATGTTAACTTCGGTGATGGGAAATTCAAGTCTGCAAAATTCTTAAGGTACGTTAAACATTCATCTGCACAAGAAACTCCACCCGTAAATTCAAATGTGGTCAAATCTGCAATAAGTATTTGGTCAGCTATGGCACCGAGCGGCGACGAGAGAATGTTTGCCATCCATAGTGTTCTTGGCCCTGGTCTATTTTCAAGTTCGATTTACGCTTTCAAGGAAATAAAAAGCCGTGTTCGTGATGATAGATACAATCAGATGGGTCATCCAACGGCGGATTATCGACTAACAAATCCTGGATACATTGATGATTGCGTATTTGTTGCGGATTCATTATGTGCACAAAGAGTTTCTTTTGATGGCGCAAGCTTCAAAATTTCACAGTATGTTTCAAATGAATACTCAACTTGGTTTGCAGGTAGAATTAAAGATGCAAAAGTCACTGTCAATAAAATTGATAATAGTCAATCAGAGCTTGTGATTTCTGGTGGAGCGCTAAAAGTGCCTCATGTCCTTCTTGAAACTCTGGGAGTTGATAGATTTGTAGCCAGCGGATGTTCTGATCTCGATTCTTACAGTAAGAGGTTCCCAGCTATAAGCCCCAAAACTTTGAGTGAACTTTGTGCCGCCACGAAAAGTCGGTATGACAATTGTTTTCCGGTAAACAAATGGGATGTAGGAAGTGATGCCAGAGAAGCGTGTTCATATTCAACAACCATGAGCTCAACGAATTTTTCAGTCACACCCTTTTCTAACAATGTATCTCTCTTCAAACCGTATTTGCAATCTATAGGAAGCAGTTCTTTCGAACCCGAGATTTGGTCATTTCAAAGTTCGAGTCAAAGTTCTAAGAGTACCTGTCTAGATACCGGTAGCTACATAGGAATGTTGAGCACTAACGCACTTGTTTATGACGCTTATCCTCCAAAGATTTTCGACAACGAGATAACTTATAGAGTTGCTTCCCCCCACTTGAATAGCAAAAAAGAGGTTAATTTGGGTTTATTTGAATTACAGCTGAGCACAAAAGTAATGCGCTGTTTGTATAACTTCGACAATGCGCCATTGCAAGTGACAGTTTCAATTGTGGAAGAAAATGGCGAGAAGCAAGTAGCGACTTCAAGCTGGAGTGAAGTCAATGAAGTTCTTCGAGTGAATCTTTCGGGGTTTCATTATTCAGCTCCAGAGATTAAGTTGAGAATCACTCAATCTGATCTCCCTGCTTCAACCAGTGTAGAGAAAGTTAAGCTTAAAAAGTCGATCAAATGTTTAAAGGGGAATGTCACTAAGAAGGTGACTGGGATTAAGCCAAAGTGTCCGTCTGGCTATAGGAAGGTCGCATAGCGGCTCTAGGGGCTCGGCACGCTCCATTCTCACGCTCAACTTGAGCGCGGCCTGACTTTTGGAATGAAATTCTCAGGAAAGTGGTTTTAAATAGGGCTTACCTACCTCGGCCCGAATGGGTCGAGATTTCCTAGAAAGGGAAATTAGTGCGCAGTTCAAATCCAGTTCTAACT
>JAIYCF010000132.1 GCA_027488165.1 Streptomycetaceae bacterium | reverse complement strand
CCAGCAATTGTCTTCGTTGATGAAATCGATGCCGTAGGTCGTCAACGCGGCGCCGGTATGGGTGGCGGACACGACGAGCGTGAACAAACGCTCAACCAGCTTCTTGTTGAAATGGATGGGTTTGAAACTGGCGGACAAGTTATCTTGATCGCTGCAACTAACCGTCCAGATGTTTTAGATCCTGCCCTATTGCGTCCTGGTCGTTTTGATCGTCAGATCGCAGTTGATCGCCCAGATCTAAAGGGCCGTGAAGAAATTCTCAAGGTACATGCCAAGACCAAGCCGCTTTCAGATGAAGTAGATCTGATTACTTACGCGCGTCGTACTCCTGGATTTACTGGTGCAGATCTTGCAAATGTTCTAAACGAGGCCGCTCTTCTTGCGGCACGTGAAGAGAAGAAGGTAATTACAAATCGCCAGATCGATGAAGCAATTGATCGCGTAATGGCTGGTCCGCAGCGTAAATCAAGGATCATGTCTGATGACGAACGTCGCGTTACCGCTTATCACGAAGCTGGCCATGCACTTGTTGCCCATGCGCTGCCACACACTGATCCGGTTCACAAAGTTACGATCATGCCGCGCGGTCGCGCACTTGGTTACACAATGGTTCTGCCAGATGAAGATAAGTACTCAACCACTCGCAACCAATTGTTAGATCAACTGGCTTACTCACTTGGTGGTCGCGCAGCAGAAGAGTTAATTTTCCACGACCCTTCAACTGGCGCATCAAACGATATTGAAAAAGCAACTGCTTTAGCGCGCGCCATGGTTACGCAATACGGCATGACTGAAGCGATTGGCGCTATCAAACTCGGCTCTGATGCATCAGAACCATTTATGGGCCGCGACTATGGACATCAACGTGATTACTCCGAAAGCGTTGCCGCAACCGTTGATGCGGAAATCCGGAAATTTATTGAAAATGCACATCAAGAAGCCTTCGATATCTTGGTTGAAAATCGCACAACTCTCGATGCCATGGTTGTAAGGCTGCTCGAAGTTGAAACTTTAAATAAAGAAGAGATCGCTCAGATCTTTAAGAAAGTTAACTCTTGGCCAAGACGTCCTGCCTGGACTGGTTCAGCAACTCGCACACCATCACAACAGCCACCTGTTGCAGTGCCAGAACGAATTGCCACTGAACCAGTTGCGGAAAAGAAGCCATCACGTGTTCGCAAGAGCGCAAAGAAAGATGCCGATCAAGAGTGAACGATGTAACTCCGGTTTCAATGGGTCCTGAAGATGGGCGAGCACTACATCCATACGATGAAGCGCGCGCTACCGCCGCAGTTCGCGAACTACTTCTTGCACTCGGCGAAGATCCAGATCGCGAGGGTTTACAAGAGACTCCAGCGCGCGTCGCCCGCGCCTTTAAAGAGAACTTTGAGGGACTTTGGAAATCTCCTGAAGAGGTATTAACAACTACTTTTGATATCGGCCATGAAGAGTTGGTAATCATTCGCGATATCGAAGTCTTTTCACATTGCGAGCACCACTTAACTCCGTTCCATGGCGTCGCACATGTTGGATACATCCCGCGCGGAAAAATAACTGGACTTTCTAAAGTCGCTCGCTTAGTTGATTTATTTGCCCGTCGCCCACAAGTGCAAGAGCGTTTAACAACTCAAATTGCAGATGCGATGGTAAAAATTCTCGATCCGATGGGCGTAATCGTAATTATCGATTGCGAACATTTGTGTATGTCGATGCGCGGGGTTCGTAAATCTCAAGCTCGCACAACCACAAGTGCGGTCCGTGGGGTTCTGCGTGATCCAGCAACACGCGCTGAAGCAATCAGTTTGATCACCAACCGTTAACAAATTTCATAAATCATGAAGATCATGGGCATTTTAAATGTCACACCGGATTCTTTTGCTGACGGTGGGCTCCATGACACTTATGAAAAGGCGGTTGCGCGCGGTCTTGAAATGATCGCCGAAGGCGTAGACATTATTGATATCGGTGGTGAATCAACGCGACCAGGAGCAGATCGAGTATCAGCAGCAGAAGAGCAATCACGAGTAATTCCAGTGATCAAAAAACTTTCGCAAACGGGAGTTCCGATAAGTATTGACACCATGCGCGCAGAAACTGCTGCCCTCGCTATAGAAGCGGGTGCAAGTATCGTAAATGACGTTAGCGGCGGACTTGCTGATGATCTAATGCACGAGAGCGTCGCTGAAATGGGTTGCCCATATATTTTGATGCATTGGCGTAGCCACTCTAAAGATATGAACTCACTTGCAACATATGGTGATGTAGTTAAAGAAGTTATCGCTGAGATGCAGCTACAGATCGATCAAGCGCTCAAGGCTGGAATCGCACGAAATAACTTGATAATTGATCCCGGCCTAGGCTTTTCTAAAGAGGCCGAACATAACTGGGAAATTCTCAAGCGAATATATGAATTCACAGATCTCGGTTATCCAGTGCTAATTGGGGGATCTCGTAAACGTTTTCTTGGTGGCAGCACTCCCAATGAGCGCGAAAGCGCAACGATCGCTCTTACAGAATCTTTACTTGATAAAAATATCTGGGCAGTTAGAGTTCATAGCGTGAAACCACATAAGAATTTAGTTGTAAACCATGGCTGATTTAATTCGTATCGCCGGGATCAAAGGCTTTGGATATCACGGAGTCTTCGAGGCCGAGCGAGCTAACGGCCAAGATTTCTATGTTGATATCGAACTAGAAGTAGATTTGACTCGCGCCAGTGTTAGCGATGATGTTAAAGACACAATCAATTACGCGGAAGTCACGGATTTAGTGGTTGAAGAGATAACTTCAAACCCTGTTTCACTCATTGAAAAACTTGCCGGACGAATTGCGGAAAGAATCAAAGTAACTTTTGCCCAAGCCGCACGTGTAACAGTTACCGTTCATAAACCACAGGCGCCGGTATCGGCACAAGTAAAAGATATTTCGGTCACTATTTCGCGATGAAGGCAGTTATTTCACTGGGTGCAAATATTGGCGACCCCAAAGCGCAGATGGATATCGCTGTGGCCTTGCTCCGTGAGGCGCTAGAAGTCACCGCTGTCTCTGAGTACTTTTCAACAAAACCAGTAAGCGACATCGAACAGCCTGATTATTTAAATGCCATCTGTATCGCCGAAAGTGAATTGCCGGCCCTAGATTTACTTGCTGTACTGCACGGAATAGAAAAATCGTTGGGGAGAGAGCGATTAGAAAGATGGGGACCGCGTACGATCGATTTAGATTTGATTCAATATGGCTCACTTCTGAGTTCGGCTGATGAATTAACACTTCCGCACCCGCGTGCGCATGAAAGACGCTTCGTTCTTGAACCTTGGCATTCGATAGATCCCGAGGCAATTTTGCTTACCCACGGCAAGATTTCAGAGCTTTTGGAGCAATTGCCGTAAAGCCTTAAACTTAACTTCATCACCGCCCGGTACCTGAAAGGACTGGAGCCAAGATTATGAAGATAGTTACTAGCGCAACCGACCTTGCTGACGGCTGCGCTTTTGTTCCCACCATGGGCGCACTTCATCAGGGACATGCTTCGCTCTTTAAATTAGCGCGTGAAAAATCCGATTTTGTGGTTGCCAGCATCTTTGTGAATCCGATGCAATTTGAAGATCAAGAAGAAGCCAGTAAATATCCCAGAACCCCAGAGCGTGATATTGAATTAGCTAAAGAATCTGGCGTTACTCATCTTTGGTTACCTACTTATGAAGAGATATATCCAGAGGGTTTTGCAAAGCGCTCAGCTAGCGCGCTGGGTGATATTTACGAAGGTGCATCTCGTTCGGGCCATTTCGATGGCGTTGTGACAGTTGTCGCAAGGCTGTTTCAATTGGTTAGAGCAAGAATTGCGATCTTTGGTGAAAAAGATTTTCAGCAGTTAACGCTGATTAGAAAGCTAGTCCATGAACTGAATTCAGATATTGAGGTTATTTCTGCACCAACAATTCGTGAAGCTGATGGACTAGCGATGTCATCTCGAAACGTGCGCTTAGATGAAACTTCAAGAGAGCGATCGCTTGTTCTCTATCGCGCGCTTACCGCTGCGGCTCATTCTTCGGATCTAGATTCTGCGCGAACATCACTGCTATTGATAGCCGGCTCACAAGAAGGCTTCTCCTTGGATTACGCCGAGATAATCGATGAGCGGGATTTTTCAAAGGCGATAGATACGACGCTGAATAAGCGTGCGATTATCGCCGGTTGGCTAAATGGGGTGCGTTTGATCGACAATATGGAGATGAAGTTAGGGGATGTGCGATGAAGTTATTAGCGCCTGCCCCTGGCTGGACTGCAAAGGCTGATGTAATTGTTGTTGGTTCAGGAATCGCAGGGTTAACTACCGCTCTGCAAGCACGCACCTATGGACTTTCAGTATTAATTGTTACTAAATCTAAGGTCGATGAAGGCTCTACTAAATGGGCGCAAGGCGGTATCGCTGCAGCGCTTGGTCCGGGAGATACACCAGATCAACATTTAAAGGACACCTTGGTTGCCGGCGCTGATCTGTGTGATGAAGAAGCGGTGCGCGTACTTGTAACTGAAGGACCAGAAGCGGTTCGCAAGTTAATCGAACGCGGTGCAATTTTTGATACTGAAGCCAGCGGTGAGATTTCACTAACCCGTGAAGGCGGACATCTACGTAATCGCATTTTGCATGCTGGTGGAGATGCAACTGGCGCTGAAGTTTCACGAGCGCTGTTAGCTGCAGTGCATGATGATCCCGAGATTGAAGTCGTTGAACATGCACTCGTATTAGATGCGATCAAAGATGCTAGCGGTTCTGTTTGCGGTGTAACGCTTCACGTTATTGGTGCTGGTAGCCGCGACGGAGTCGGGCGCGCACTTGGTAAGGCAGTTGTCCTTGCAACCGGTGGACTTGGACAAGTATTTGCACAAACTACCAACCCATCAGTTTCAACTGGTGATGGAGTTGCTCTTGCACTGCGCGCTGGTGCAAAAGTTGCTGATGTTGAATTTATTCAATTCCATCCAACAGTCTTATGGCTGGGCGATAACACCCAGGGACAACAACCACTGATCAGCGAAGCTGTTCGTGGTGAAGGCGCTTACTTGCTTAACGATGCCGGTGAACGATTTATGGTCGCTGAACATGAGTTGGCTGAACTTGCACCACGCGATGTAGTTGCGATCGCATCTATGCGCACCATGAATAAAACTGGTGCACATCACGTTTGGTTAGATGTTCGACATTTAGCAGGATTTGAAACACGTTTCCCAACGATTCACGCCTCATGCATCGCAAATGGAATTGATCCAAGTAAAGATTTGATTCCAGTCGCTCCCGCATCGCATTACGCATCAGGGGGAGTACGCGTTGATCTCAATGGACGCACCAGTGTTAATGGCCTATATGCCTGCGGCGAAACAGCCTGTTCTGGTGTTCACGGTGCAAACCGCTTAGCCTCAAACTCACTCTTAGAGGGCTTGGTCTTTAGCGCGCGCATCGCAGCTGATATCGCAAAGAGCCATCCCGAACATAGCGATCCAATAGAAAATGACTCTGAGAGCGTTTTATTGGATCCAGAAACACGTCGCGAACTGCAGTTGAGTATGAGTCGCGGCGCAGGTGTTCTTCGCTCCTCTGATTCGCTATTACAAACCAGTGCAGATTTAACGCGTATTCAAGATCGCACCAGCACAAATCCCTGCGTTGAAGCATGGGAGACAACCAATCTCTTCCAATTAGCGCAAGCAATTCTTAAAGCCGCTCTGATTCGCCAAGAGACTCGTGGCTCTCACTGGCGTGAAGATTTTCCAAACACTGAAAACAATTGGCGCAAGCGCATTGTCCAGCAACTAGATATGCACGGACATTGGACGACGAGCTATCAGGAGGTCGGAAGGTAATGGCGCTCTCTAAAACAGATCTAGATTTAATCAAGGCGGCGCTAGCCGAAGATTTAGCCGGCGGCGAAGATATAACTTCTG
>JAIYCF010000043.1 GCA_027488165.1 Streptomycetaceae bacterium | reverse complement strand
CAAGAGAAAGATCCATCAGAGCCAAATGGAATTGCGCGTAAGAAGTAATAACGGAAGGCGTCAACGCCAAAGTGGTCGGTGATATCAGAAGGTGCGATACCAGTGAGCTTTGATTTACTCATCTTCTCGCCACCCACCAATAACCAGCCGTGGGCAAAAACTTTCTTAGGAATATCAATGCCGGCAGCCATCAACATCGCTGGCCAAATCACTGCATGGAAGCGCAAGATATCTTTTCCAACTAAGTGCACATCAGCAGGCCAAGTGGCCGCAAACTTCTTGCCACCTTCAGAATCCGGTGCATCTGTTAGGCCTACGGCAGTTGCGTAGTTGAGCAGAGCGTCGAACCAAACGTAGACAACTTGATCGGTATCCCACGGAACAGGAATGCCCCAATCAAAGGTTGAGCGAGAAATTGATAGGTCAGAGACGCCACCTTCGAGGAATGCTATTACTTCGTTGCGCGCACTTTCAGGTTGGCACGCTTCTGGGTTCTTCTTGTAGTGGTCGAGAAGTGCTTGCGTAAATTCTGAGAGTTTAAAGAACCAGTTATTTTCATTGACCATCTCGATGGGCTTGCTATGAATTGGGCAGAGCTTCTGGCCATCTGCATCTATCAAGTCGCCAGGTAATTTAAACTCTTCACATCCAACGCAATAAGGGCCTTCATATTTACCAGCGTAAATGTGTCCTGCATCTTTAAGCGATTGTAAAAACTTTTGAACTCGCTCAGTGTGACGGGCCTCGGTCGTGCGGATGAAATCATCGTTTGCGATATTTAACGCGGTCCAATTTGGCTTCCAGGCTTCTTGCACCAGGCGATCTACCCACGCTTGGGGAGCAACGTTATTTTGCTCAGCGGTACGCATTACTTTCTGACCATGTTCATCTGTTCCAGTTAAGAACCAGACAGATTCTCCGCGTTGGCGATGCCAGCGCGTTAAGACATCGCCGGCAACAGTTGTATATGCATGGCCGATATGTGGCGCATCATTTACATAGTAAATCGGCGTTGTTAGGTAGAAAGATTTCACGAACGCATCTTATTCGCATCAACTACCGCTGCATAAACGATTCGCTTAGGCAGGTCGAATTCATCGGCCACAGTTGCAATTGCCGCCTTGCGGTCCATGCCCGCCGCCTCAAATTCACGAACTCGCGCAACCATCTGATCTGCAGTCACTTCTGCCGTTCCGACAGCTGCTCCAGCAATCACCATGGTTATCTCCCCCAAAATCTCTTTTGAGGTAGACCAGGCAACTAACTCAGCCAAAGTTCCGCGCACCGTTTCTTCATAAGTCTTGGTCATTTCGCGACAGATGGCAGCCTTGCGATCGCTACCAAATACAGCAAGAGCATCTTGCAGTGATTCGGTTATGCGATGTGGGGCTTCGAAGAAAACCATAGTGCGCTCTTCAAAACGTAAAGATTCATAAAGTGCTTGACGAGCACCGAGTGCGCGCGGTGCAAAACCTTCAAAGGTAAAGCGATCTGTGGCAAGCCCAGAGAGCGCCAGCGCCATAACTGGGGCACTTGGTCCTGGAATTACCGTTACCGCTAAATTTTCTGCGATCGCATCGCGCGCCAAACGAAAACCCGGATCACTAATCGTTGGCATGCCGGCATCAGATACAACCAATACGTTCTTTCCGGCGCGCAATAATTCAAGAATCTCTTGGGTGCGTTCGGTTTCATTTCCATCAAAGAAAGAAATAACGCGACCAGTAAAGGTAACTTCGATATCTGAACATAAGCGATGGAAGCGGCGTGAATCTTCAGCTGCGATAACTTCAGCGTTTGCGATCGCATCTTTTAGGCGCGGGCTTGCATCCCCGGGATTTCCCAGAGGAGTTGCTGCCAGTGTGAGCGCCATGGGTACATCCTCTCAGTACGCTAGGTATGTGAAAACCCGCATCTACGTTGGCGCGATCACTTTGATCTCACTAACCCTGCGGCTATTCAATCTTGGAACACCAAAAGGCTTTGTCTTTGACGAGGTTTATTACGTAGATGGCGCGCGCGATTTTTTGGCGCAAGGTGTTGAGATCACAGGTGATGAACCTGAATTTGTCGTCCATCCTCCGGTTGGAAAGTGGCTGATAGCGCTCGGAATAAAGCTGTTCGGGGATAACGAATTTGGTTGGCGTTTTATGGGCGCACTTCTTGGTTCTGTGATGGTTGTTTTAATTGCTCTCATCGCACATCGCCTATTCAGAAATTCTTATCTAACGATTGCAGCAAGTGCGCTGATGGCTATGGATGGATTGGCCTTAGTGCATTCTCGTACCGCGTTATTAGATATCTATCTCTCTTTCTTTATTCTTCTTGCAACATACTTTTTCTTGGCGCGCTGGCATTGGTGGGCCGGAATCGCACTTGGTCTTGCCGTTGCAACCAAGTGGAGCGGTTTGTATTTCCTTGCGCTATTTGCAATCGTTGCGCTTTATCGAGCATTTGCACATAACACTGGGCGCGACTTAATGAGGCCAACTTTTAGGACGGCAACACAATATGGGTTGTTGCCAATTTCGATTTATATAACATCCTGGTCTGGTTGGTTTGCAAGTAGCCGCGGGTGGGCTCGTGATTATTCCGAAAATGTAATCACATCATTTCTTCACTATCACTCGCAGATGTTGGGCTTTCACACTGGGTTAGTTGAAAAGCATTCCTACCAATCAAATCCGTGGAGTTGGTTGATTATGGGAAGGCCAACTTCTTTTTACTACGAAACCCCCAAAACCTGCGGCGCAGATAGTTGTTCACAAGAAGTTTTAGCGCTTGGAACACCGCTGCTCTGGTGGTTGGGAACAATCGCACTTGCAGTTGTATTGGGTTTTTGGATTAGATCTATCGCCGTTAAACGTTATGAGCCACCGCTTAATTTAATTCTCGCGGGAATGGCTGCTGGTTATCTACCCTGGTTCTTCTTTCAAGAAAGAACGGTATTTACCTTCTACGCAATTGTTTTCCAGCCATTTTTAATTCTAGCTATTGTTTACTGCGCCTACGCACTGCTTATGCACTTCGAGAATAAGCGGAATATCTATGTGGTTCTAGGCTTAGTCGCCTTTGTGATCTTTATAAATTTCATATTCTTCCTCCCGCTTTTCACAGGAGATGTCATTACCTACGATTCTTGGCAGGCGCGCATGTGGCTGCCTTCGTGGATTTAAAGGTAACTACTCGTTGGCAGCGCGGTTGCGCTTCATGCGCTCCACGGCTTCATCTGCAAGTTGTTGATCAAAGATTTCATCACGCGATGGAGCAGCCGCAGCCAGTGCTTCGCGTTCTAGGCGCTCTTGTTCTTCACTCCATTGACCAGGGGTCGTGAGGTCAATTACTCGCTTTGGAGTAATTGCCTTTGGCGCATTTACATAAGTTGGTACCGGTACCGAATTAGGTTGCCATTCGCCACGAGCTGCGGCAGTTCCCTTTGGCAAAATCGTTACGCCAGTTAGTTCGCGTTCTGAAAGCGGAATCCAGTGTTCAGTTGAAGGCTTAGGTGCAACAACTTCTGCCAAGTTAGTTGATGAGACACCAACTGTTGTGCGATGAATCTGAGTTACGCGACGACGACGGGCGCGATCTGTATTCGTTTGGTGTCGAACATGTGCCAAGTAGAGAACAAATCCAATAACTGGAATTCCGATAAATGAAATTGCAAGGGTTTGCATAATCGCACCTACTGTCGTCATAACGAAAGCGATAATAATTATTGAGAAGATAATTCTGCGGCGCATAAGTTGTTGGGCAATTTTTGCTTCTCGATCTAAGTCGGTATGAATTACCCCGGTTCCAGAACTTCCACCTGGAGAATTTTCGGCAACTATGCGAAGTGCGCTTTTATATCTTTCTACATTTTTTCCAGAGAACTCATTTCGATCGTGCACCCAGCGTGGGAGGAAGTAAGCCACCCACATGCCGATGATCGTCAGATAGATAATTCCAGAAGCCATGATGGGTAAAGATTAGAGGAGCACCCCTGCCGCCCCGTGGATTTAGAGGGCTAAATAACCTGGGAATTTTCTTTAACGAAACAGTGATGGTCACGCCATTTTCCATCGATATGTAAATACCTTGGACGTAGACCTTCAAAAATATAGCCAGCTTTTTCAGCGACCTTTATCGAAGGTGCGTTTTCTGGGCGGATATTAATTTCGATTCGATGTAAGCCAAGCTCTTGAAAACCAAAGCGGGTCAACATATTTACCGCTTGTGTAGTAAACCCTCGGTTTGCGTATGCGCGATCAATCCAATAGCCAATATGGGCACCGCGCATCGCACCGTATGAAACCCCGCCCATTGTGATCTGGCCAATTAGATTCTTGCCCTGGTTATTTATTAGCCATATTGCGAGTGAATAAGAACGCCCGTTGCGTCCTTCGCGGCTATGCCAATTAACCATCTCGCTAAATGAAGGAAGTTTGGTTGAGTTTTTCTCACCTGGAACCTGGGGAAGCGTAGCCTCCCACTCGGTTAGCCAATCTTTATTCTCGGCTCGAACACGTAACCAACTGCGGCGATCGCGAATACGAAGCGGGCGTAATAACAACTCGCCTTCTTGTAAGTAGACCGGCCAGTGCTCAGACATTTGAATTCTCTATTTGTACTTATATATAGCGGCGCTCGAGCACGACAACTGTTACATCACTGCCGGCAGCGATATTTGAATCACCTTCGGGAACTGCAATAAAGGCATTTGCATCTGAGAGCGTGGCTTGTTCATCTTGCGCGCTAGAACCTTGCGATAGCAACGGAAGGACTGATTTACCATCTTCAGATAAGACTGCGCGAATATAGGAACGGTTGCCCCCTGTTGAAACGATCGCTTTCTCAAGCTTTGCCTTAATTGATGGGCGATGAATCGTTGCTGCGCCGAGCATCGTACGAATCATGGGGCGAATAAAGAGCTCAAAAGAAATGTAGGCGGCAACTGGATCTCCCGGCAAAGTAACAACCGGGGTCTTATCCGGACCAATAACGCCAAAGTTATGGCGCCCACTTGATTCGATAGCCATATCGACAGTTGTAATTTCACCCATCGCAGACAGTGTGCGAGTGATCAAATCAAAAGAATCATCATGTCGTTCTCCGCTAATGATTATTAAGTCGGCGCGGACTAACTGATCTTCTATAACTGCCTGCAGTTGTGCTTCGTCATCGGGAATTGTGTGAACGCGATATGCGACTGCGCCAACTTCGCGTACCGCAGTCGTTAGAAGCCATGAATTAGTTTCATATTCTTCGCCAGCTTTTAACTCTTTTCCTGGCTCAACTAGATCAGGGCCTGCGGAAAGTACGACAACGCGTGGATGTGGTCGAGTTGGTAAGTGATCGCGCCCGATAGATGCGGCAAGACCTATCTGAGTAGAACGAATTCTTGATCCAGACTTTAGAACCAGGCGTTCTCCGGCATAAATATCTTCTGCGAGCGTTGCACCATGTGCATCTAAAAGTGACATCTCAAAGGCTTCAAGTGGTCGACAGATCGCCAATAGAGAGGAGAGAAACTCATCTACGCGAGTGCGGTCTGCCATAATCGGAAACAATACTTCTAGTGCAGTAGATAATTGGGGATTTAGATGAGTGCAGCAAGCGAGAAGTCTGAACTCCGTACTCGTTATCGCTTTGAACGCCGTGAAAGATATCTAGATCACTCTTTTTCATACCTTGCTACATCTTCAGAATTTTCTAAGGCAAGCGTTATCGCAAGTTATATCTCCTACGGCGATGAACCAAATACCAGTGATCTAAATCAAGCGCTGTTGAAGAGCGGCAAAGAACTTTATCTGCCAAGAGTTAGTGGTGAAAATCTTGAATGGGTTCGTTGGAGTGGATCCGGTGACCAACTTGTTCCAAGCAAATTATCAAAAAACTTATTGGAGCCAGTTGGGCCAGCACTTACCGATCTGGCGATGATTCAAGTGGTTGTAGTTCCAGCGTTACGTATTGATAGATCTGGCTATCGCTTAGGACAAGGCGGCGGTTTCTATGATCGGGCGCTTGCAAAGCTTTCCGCCTGGAGCATCGGATTAATCCATCCAGATGAGATCTCTAGCGTTGATTTACCACGCGAAGATTTTGATATTCCGTTAAACGCTGCAGCAACACCAGATTTAATACTTAGATTTAACTCTTAGATTTATCTAGCCTTTCGGCAGATTGCGCGCCATAACAATTCGCTGAATCTGATTGGTACCTTCGTATATCTGAGTTAGCTTGGCATCGCGCATCATGCGCTCGACTGGATAGTCAGAGACATAGCCATATCCGCCCAAGACCTGCACTGCATCTGTCGTTACCTTCATTGCAATATCGCTTGCGAAAGTTTTGCTGGCAGCGGAGAAGAATTTCAAATCTTTATCGCCTCGCTCGCTTCGTGCCGCAGCTGCATAAGTTAATTGACGAGCTGCCTCGATATTCATCGCCATATCCGCCAAGATAAATTGCACGCCTTGGAAATCAAAGATCTCTTTACCGAATTGTTTACGTTCGTGTGAATACTTAGTTGCAACATCTAAAGCGCCTTGTGCAATACCTAAAGCCTGCGCTGCGATGGTGATACGAGTGTGATCCAAAGTATCCATCGCAAGTGCAAAACCTGAACCGACTTCGCTGATTCGGCGATCATCTCCGATTGTCACATTATCGAAATAAACTTCACGAGTTGGAGATCCGCGGAAACCCATCTTCTTCTCCGGCGCTCCAAAGGAAACTCCAGGATCAGATTTTTCAACGATAAATGCGGTTATTCCTTTAGATCCTTTACTTGGATCGGTCTGCGCTATGACTGTATAGAACTCAGATACACCAGCGTTTGAAATCCATTTCTTACTCCCATTAATTACCCAGGATCCATCTTTTAACTCTGCCTTTGTCTTAAGGGCTGATGCATCTGAGCCAGCTTCAGATTCAGAGAGACAGTAAGAGAAACCTTTACCTTTAGCTAACTGCGGTAACCACTTTTCTTTCTGCTCTTTGCTTCCGCTGAGCATTAGTGGCAGCGATCCGAGTTTATTTACTGCTGGAATAAGTGATGATGAGCCACAAACGCGAGCGACTTCTTCAATGATTATTACTGTGGCAAGAGCATCTGCGCCTTCTCCGCCAAATTCAGTTGGAACATGTGCCGCGCTAAGGCCAGCTTTAAGTAACGCATCGGCAGCTTCTTGCGGATAGCGATGGTCTTCATCTACCGCTGCAGCATGTGGAGCAATCTCATTTTCAGCCAGCGCGCGAACGCTTTCACGTAAATCGTTGTACTCAGATGGAAGTGCGTAAAGATCGTTCGCGCTCATCGTGATCCTCTATCTTTTCTTTCTCGGTCTTGCTCTGCAAGGGAAGATAAGTATGCATTGTATTGAGCAAGTTCATCAGGTTCACCCATGGCCGCTAAGCGCGCTTCATTTCTATCGATGCGCTTAGTCTCGCGAGAGTCATCACGCATCCATTGAATAAATGTTGCTACCAGCGCAAGCAGGATTGGGATTTCGCCCATCGCCCATGCGACCGAACCGCCGGCATGCTGGTCAACCAGTAAATCTAAATTCCACGGTGTTTGTAGCGAAGCAAAATAACCTTGATCGAGCAGGGTCGAAGTTGAGATTAGCGCGATAGCAAAGAAAGCATGAATGCTCATTGCTGCAAAGAGAATAACGATTCGAACGATGTAGGGAACTTTTCGGGGATTGGGATCAATACCAATTATTACGTGGAAGAAAAGAATGCCGGTGAGCAAGAAGTGAGCGCTCATCACAAGATGGCCCAGATGCGACTGCATCAAATTTCCAAAGAGCGGCGTCATGTAAAGAACAAAGAGTGAGCCATCAAAGAGAGCTAAAGCAGAGATTGGGTTTGTAAATACCGCCGCAGGTTTTGAGTGAAGCAATGCAATTAGCGTTCCGCGAACTCCGCGCTCTTCACTCGTGCGCCCCTGCGGCAAGGTGCGTAGCGCCAGGGTAATCGGTGCTCCGAGCACGATTCCTATCGGTGCAACCATTCCAAGAAGCATGTGCGCGATCATGTGATATTCAAAAGAGAACTTGGCATAAACCCCTAAGCCACCACTTGTCGCATAATCGATTGCGCTAATTCCTAGGGCAAAAGCAACAGTTCTTCCCACTGGCCACTTATCTCCGCGGCGCGTAAGAATAATTACTCCTCTTATATAGAGTGCAACCGCAGTTACCAAAATTCCGATCATTAACGCATCTGGATCGTATAGCGAGATTAAGCGCCAAAGATTTGGTGGTGGTGGCGTTGCAATTCCTGCAACTACTAACCCTGGGTCTAATTGTGAACTATCTGCACGTACAGGTGGTTGCATAGTTGAAAGTTTGGATCCAACAAATGTGGTGACTGCCATAATCAAGACTTCGAAAGAAAGTAATCGGCCTAACTGCTTTCCACTTAACTTTAGTGAACCCTTTAATTGGCGACGGTTTAAATAGCCCAAGAAGATAAGCGCTGCCGTCAACAAAATCTTTAGAAAAACAATGCGCGCATAATCTGAACTCCAGGCGCTTTGAAAATTAAGTCTGGCCCAAGCATTTGCAGTTCCACTTGCCGAGACTGCTATCGCCGCCCATAAAGCTAGAGCGCTAAAACGCGGTAGTGCGATCGCCCGGTCATCTGCCTTCAAGAAAGTAATCGCAACTAACCCACCAACCCAGAGAGAGATTGCGATGACATGTACGACTAGAGAACCAAGAGCTAGAGCGTGCGAACCGCTAGATGCAGAATGGCTCTCAAAGACGGGCGCAATAATCGCCACCAAACTTAGTAAGAGAAGTGCGTTGGCACCCGCAACGCCTTTGATGCGAATCACCGCTGATGCAACTAGTAGAGACAAGCACAGTTGAGCAAACATGTACTTGCCAAGCGTTACCTGCGAGATAAATGAACGCAGCGATGTGGGATCTAGAGCCTCAGATAGATCTGTGCCGAGAATGTTCGCCAAAGTGGCAATTATCGAAAGCCCGGTAGCTATCGCCCAAGTTAGAGCTGCGATTGAAGTAAGACTTCTTAGCGCTTTAGCGCGATCGCCTAGCTTGCCCTCGATTTCATTTAAGAAGAAAGCTATAGCCAGGAGCAGACCAATAGTGGTTATGCCCGAAGCTAGGGATAAGAATTTACTTATCTCCAGTAAATTCATCGCTCGTTAAATATCTTTCGCGCATAGAGCGCAAGTGCAATCAAGACTGCAAGCGAGGCGACCAGCAGTCCAATTACAAATAAGTTAGTGCCGAAGTCGCTGCCTTCTATTTTTGCCGGAGTTTTTGGAATCACTTCTTCAGGTACAGAAATTGCTGGTGTTGAAAAGTTAAAAACGAAGGATCCTTCTAGTGGAAGATCCATTTCGGAGATGATGCTGTAAGAAACTTTATAGACACCTGGTTCGGTAATTGGCTTCATACCAACGATCAAATCGTTTCCAGCAACGGTCAAAGTTCCATCATCAACGCGACGACCAGATGGATCTGTGACAATGACTTCATTACCCATATCCATAGGTGTCATTTCAACGGTAATGGTTACTGCACTTGGTTCTACTTTCAGAGTTGAACCAGCAATTGGTGATGTGGCAACAAGAGAGTTAGCAAGCGCAGGAGCTGCTAGAAGAACGGTAAATCCCAGCGCTGCAATAACCGCCGCTAAACGTTTCACTTGTGACACCTGCCCTCTCTCAAATCTCCTCTTAATTCGCCTCTATCGTCTCACTTCCTTAGACTTAGGCACCAGCCCCTAGCCTGTGATTTTGGGCTGTGATTTAAGAGAGTAACGAAAAGGAGTGATAGCGCGTGCCTACATATCAATATCAATGTTCTGCTTGCGAGCACGCCTTTGAGGCTTTCCAGAGCTTCTCTGATGAGCCACTAACCAGCTGCCCAGAATGTAAGGGCGAAGTTAAAAAAGTTTATTCTGCAGTTGGCGTTGTATTTAAGGGATCTGGTTTCTACAAAACGGATTCAGCGCCGAAACCAGCAACACCATCTAAATCTGAATAACGTTCTTTAGTCTTCGTGGTGCGGAGGCTTGTCGCCTTTTATTTCTTCTTCGCGACGGCGGTCTTCACTTTGATCCTCGCGGGGATCGCGTTCATCTTTAGAAGATTCTGGGAACAGTTGTGACATGACGCGCTTCACCCCCTCAATACGCAATTGTAAATTGCCTTACTTACGTTAATCCTACATAGTTTACTTGTGTTCGAACGCCTCGGTCATTTCATCGTTAAGCGCAGCAAGCGCGTTTTAATCCTCTTCACTCTAGGAATTCTCCTCGCCGGAGGCATTGGATCACTTGCTTTCGGAAAATTAGATTCGGGTGGATATTCGGATCTCAACAGCGAATCTGCAAAAGCGGCAACTTACTTATCTGAAAAGTTCAAAGTTGAAGAACCTGTTGTTATCTTGATTATTGATAGCGGCGATAAACCTGTAGAAGATTTGGCGATATCGCAACAAGCGATGGCAGTTGAAAAAGAAGTGGCGCAGATTGCCGGAATCTCGAAAACTTTATCTTTCTGGTCAACTGGCGGGGCACCTAATCTAAAGTCAACAGATGGTAAAGCCGCATTCTTATTTGCCTACGCAAATACCAAGGCAGGGGACTTTGATTCGATTGGAAAAATTGGGAAAGATATTCAATCTGCTTTCGATGGCAAACGTGGAGATCTAACGATCTATGCATCCGGTGCTGGTGTAGTCACTTATGCTATTAACCATAAAATCGAACGCGATCTGCTGTTGGCAGAATCCATCGCGATTCCGCTGACTTTCTTACTTCTGATCTTTGTCTTTGGAGCACTCGTTGCATCAGCTATGCCACTGGTCGTTGGAATTAGCGCAATCCTCGGCGCCTTCTTCATTATTTATTTGATTACCCTCTTTACCAATGTCAGCATTTTTGCTCTCAATTTGATCACCGGGCTTGGACTAGGACTAGGAATTGATTACGCGCTCTTGATGGTTAATCGCTTCCGTGAAGAGTTGCACTCTGGCAAGAGCGTTGAGGATTCGGTACGTACAACGATTAACACTGCTGGAAAAACTGTCTTCTATTCTGGCCTAACCGTTCTGGTAACTCTAAGTTCGCTTCTATTCTTTCCTTTAGATTT
>JAIYCF010000032.1 GCA_027488165.1 Streptomycetaceae bacterium | reverse complement strand
CTTAGGTTTGCGTTTGATGCGATCTGCTATTGCCATGTGACCTATTCTAAAGCGATATCCTTCATACATGGCGTTACGCATTACGGGATTAGGCGAAGAAATCGCCGCCGTTACTGGCTTGCCTTGGCATATCAATTTGGAGGAATGGCCTGAAGATCCAGCGCTGACCGAAAAGCGCGGTATTTCTCGACATATCGTTCGTTTGGTTCGATCAACCGATGATCCCGATGCAGAAGTCTATGCAGTTAAAGAAACGGTCTCCGAATTCGCTAACCGCGAATACAAAGCGCTGCGCGAATTGGCGCATCTTGGAGCGCCCAGCGTTCAGCCGATCGCGGTTATCGAAGGGCGAACCGATGAAAACGCGGAAGAGCTTCCCTGCGCACTAGTTACGCGTTTCCTGCCGTATTCGCTGCCGTATCGCGTATTGCTTAGCGGCAAAGATGTAACGGCGAATGACATAACGATGATGGCAAATGCTCTGGCGTTGTTGTTAGTGCAACTTCACCTACTTGGTTTCTGGTGGGGCGATTGCTCGCTATCAAATACTTTATTCCGCCGCGTCGCTGAAGCCTTTGCCGCCTACTTGGTCGATGCTGAAACTGGTGAGTTCCAAAAGACTTTGAGCGATGGACAACGCGAACACGATCTTGAAATTGCACATTTCAATGTTGCAGCTGAACTTGAAGATCTTGCGCTCTCTGGTGTTCTCTACCCAGGTATGGATCCGATCCGTGCAAGCGAAGCGGTCATCAAGCGCTATCACCGAATCTGGAAAGCGCTTAAAGAACGTCAGGTTCTCGATCCAAAAGATCGCCATGCAGTCGAACGCGCAATGCGTCAGTTACATGATCTCGGGTTTGCGGTAGATGAAGTATCTGTTTCGCTAGATGGCACATCAGAAAAACTTTACTTCCAGCCAAAACTTGTGGCACCTGGCTATCACCGCAATCGTTTACGCGAATTAACTGGACTCGAAACCGAAGCTCTGCAAGCCAAGCGTTTGTTGGCATCACTCGATCGCTTCCGCGGCCGTGAAGAAAGTCCAAAACCTCCAATGCAAGATTCAGCACGTCGCTGGTTAAATGAAACTTATATGCCGATCGTTGCGATGATTCCTGATAATTTGAAAGGACGCATCGAAGAAGCGCAGTTCTTCCATGAAGTTCTAGAACATCGTTGGTACTTAAGTGAACGAGAAGGCCACGATGTTGGGCTAACCTTTGCTGCGCAGTCATATATTGAAGATGTACTGCCATTTCGTCGTGATTCTGGAGTAGAAGCGGAGGCTCAAGCATGACGCTTCCTCCTAACTTTGGGCGAGCAGTTGATCTAAGTTCGCTCGGAAAACCAAAGCCAGAGGCTGCCGGACCAATGCCCGGCGTTGAGATAACTCCTGAGAATTTAACTAATGAATTTCTTGCGTTATCTAAAGCCAAGCCAGTTGTGCTTATCTGTTGGTCGCCACGTTCTGTTGAATCACAAGAAGTCGTAGCGATTCTCGGAAAGTTAGCGTTGGCAGATCAGGGTAGTTGGGTACTTGGTCGAGTAGATGTCGATGCGCAACCACAAGTTGCCCAAGCGTTACAAACTCGTGCAGTGCCTTTTGCCGTTGCAATTATCAATGAGCAGATGGTTCCACTCTTTGAACAGCCTTATCCAGAAGCACAGATCCGTATGGTGATCGATAAAGTTTTAGCACTTGCCTCTGAACAAGGAGTTGGTGGGGCGCCAGTTGAAAAAATTGAACCCGAAGAGGAAGAGGCGATCGCAGCACTTGATGCCGGTGATTACGCCAAGGCCGAGGCGGCATATAAGAAGTTATTGGCGCGCAAACCAAATGATAACTTTGCAATTCTGGGTCTTGCGCAAACGCAGCTCATGGCACGAACAGATGGAATTGATGGCGCCAAAGTAATGCAAGATGCTTCCGCTCATCCCGACGATATTGCTATTCAATTGCAATGTGCAGATATTGAAATTGTTAGCGGATATCTAGAGCCCGCCTTTGCTCGCCTACTGCGCCTGATTCCACTCTATGAAGGTGCGGATAAGAAGATAGTTAAAGATCGCCTAATCGAACTATTCGCGCTAGTTGATCCAGCAGATCCTAGAGTTATAAAGGCACGTGCAGCCTTAGCGAATGCCCTTTTCTAATGCGCACGATTTCTGCTAAATCTGAATCATTTCAACTACAACTTCTCTTCTTCGTCTTCGCCATCTTTATCATGGCGTGGGTTCCGAGATTTCCGGAAGTAAAAGCCAATCTTGGGCTCAGTAATGGACAATTTGGAACGCTGATTAGTACTGGAACGCTAGGCGCGCTGGCCAGCCTTTTCTTAACCGGCCATATCGTGCATAAGTTCGGTACCAAGATTGTGATCCTGACCAATACTTTCTTGATGTCGGCGGCTCTAATCTCAATTGTGCAGACTAAATCTCCAACGCTTTTTTTGATCTTTAATGTGATATTAGGCTGGGGAATATCGGGTTATCACATTGCAGTAAATGCTCAGGCCTTTAATTCCATCGAGCGCGTAAAGGGGTTAACGATCGCTCGCCTGCATGGCATGTGGGCCCTTGGTGCGCTAACCACCGCCGTTCTCTCAGGTCTTATCGTGGGTTATGTCGGTTTAGCTCTTCATATCGGTGGAGTTGCTGTGGTCATGGCGGCGTTGATTTTTATTTCGGTAAATAAGTTAAATCCAGTATTGGTAAAAGCCAATGAGGATAGTGAAGAGCATTTGCCGATTCGTACATTATTCACATCTTTTCGAATCGATTGGCTGGTTAGTGGTGGCCTGCTTTGCGCGGTGTTCTTGGAATTTGCAACCGGTGACTGGTCTGCAATCTTTACGAAAGAGCGGATTGGCGTGAGCCCTGGGCTTGCTGCGCTTCCATACATTTTCTTTATGATCGCCATGATCTCAGGACGGCTTGGCGCAAATCGCCTCAGCCAGATATTTCACATTCACCACACCGTTAGATTCTTATCTTTGGTAGGTGGCACGGGTTTCATTATCTTCTTAGCTATTGCAGTAAATATTCCAAGTGAGCATAAATACTGGGCGCTAGTCGCAACTTGCATCG
>JAIYCF010000040.1 GCA_027488165.1 Streptomycetaceae bacterium | reverse complement strand
TGAAACTTGAATTGGTTCAGCAACGTTTAGTGAGAGTGAACCCTTAGGTCCCTTAACTGAAACGTTCTGACCTGCGATTGAAACTTCAACGCCTGCAGGAACAGCGATTGGCATACGACCGATACGTGACATATTCGATCACCATACGTAGGCGAGAACTTCTCCGCCTACACCCTGTTTGTTGGCTTGCTTATCAGTAAGCAATCCAGATGAAGTTGAAATGATTGCAACGCCAAGTCCACCAAGTACTTTTGGTAGAGCTGTTGACTTTGCGTAAACGCGAAGTCCTGGCTTGCTTACGCGGCGAAGACCGGCGATTGAACGCTCACGGTTTGCACCGAACTTGAGGTCAAGAACTAAGTTCTTGCCAACTCCGTTTGTATCTGACTCAACGCGGTAGCCTGCAATGAAACCCTCTTTCTGGAGGATCTCTGCAATGCGTGCCTTAACCGATGAAGACGGCATTGAAACCGAATCATGGTAGGCAGAGTTCGCGTTGCGCAGACGTGTCAACATGTCTGCGATCGGATCTGTCATTGTCATACGTGGCCTATGGCCTTTCTCGAAACAGTATCCAAGCTATTTGCTTGGACTTTCTTCGTTGTAGATTTACCAGCTTGCTTTTGTAATACCTGGAAGTTCACCACGGTGCGCCATTTCACGGAAACAGACGCGGCAAATTCCAAACTTTTGATAGACAGAGTGCGGACGGCCGCAACGCTGACAACGTGTATAGCCACGAACCTTGAACTTAGGCTTGCGAGCAGCTTTAACCTTTAGTGATGTCTTTGCCATTCTTATGCCTCCCGGAAAGGAAAACCGAGCAACTTCAAGAGTGCGCGGCCTTCTTCGTCGTTCTTTGCTGTGGTTACAACAGTGATATCCATACCGCGTGGGCGATCGACCTTATCTTGTTCGATTTCTGGGAATACAACCTGCTCGGTTAGACCGAATGTGTAGTTGCCCTTGCCATCGAATTGCTTAGGTGAAAGTCCACGGAAGTCGCGGATACGTGGAAGTGAGATTGAGAGCAAGCGATCAGCGAACTCCCACATACGATCTCCACGCATTGTTACGTGTGCACCAATTGGCATACCTTCGCGAAGTTTGAACTGCGCGATTGATTTGCGTGACTTGGTTACTTGTGGCTTCTGGCCAGTGATGATTGCTAGATCGCGGACTGCGCCTTCGATTAGCTTTGAATCACGAGCAGCTTCGCCAACACCCATGTTTACAACGATCTTTACGAGCGTTGGAACCTGCATTGGATTTTTATATCCAAATTGAGCAGTAAGTGCGCCAGCGATTTCGCTACGGTAACGAGCCTTTAAACGAACATCAGTCGTTGTTGACATTAGATGTCCTTTCCGGTGCGACGTGAGATGCGAACATTTTTGCCTTCTTCATCTTTACGAACACCAAGACGAGTTGCCTTGCCATCGCCATCGACGATCATGACATTTGAAATATGGATTGATGCTTCAGCAGTAACGATTCCGCCGACTTTGACGCCACGTTCGGTTGTTGATTCTTTGGTGTGGCGCTGTACGCGGTTAACACCTTCAACAAGAATGCGGTTCTTATCAACATCGAGAACCTTGCCTGTAACGCCCTTGTTCTTGCCAGCGATTACGAGCACTGTGTCATCTTTCTTGATCTTCGCCATGGTTAGAGCACCTCCGGAGCGAGTGAAATGATCTTCATGAACTTCTTGTCGCGGAGTTCGCGAGCAACTGGTCCGAAGATACGAGTTCCGCGAGGTTCGCCATCTGCTTTAAGGATGACTGCTGCGTTCTCGTCAAATTTGATGTAAGAACCGTCTGGACGACGACGTTCTTTAACTGTACGAACGATGACAGCCTTTACGACTTCACCCTTCTTTACTTGTCCGCCAGGAATTGCATCCTTAACAGAACAGACGATGATGTCTCCGATACCGGCGTAACGACGGGAGGAGCCACCGAGAACGCGAATACAGAGAAGCTCTTTAGCTCCTGTGTTATCCGCGACGCGTAGGCGCGATTCTTGTTGAATCATTTTTTATCCTGCCCCTTACTTAGCTTTCTCGATGATTGAAACTAGACGCCAGCGCTTAGTTGATGAGATTGGTCGTGTTTCCATGATCAAAACGCGATCTCCAGTACCAGCGCTATTGGTCTCGTCGTGAGCCTTTAGCTTTGTTGAACGAGACATAACCTTTGAGTACATACCGTGCTTTACGCGGTTTGATACTTCAACGGTGATCGTCTTATCCATCTTGTCTGAAATGACAATGCCTTCACGTGTCTTGCGATCTGCGCGATTTTCGGTAGTCATTAGGCAGCGCCTCCGATTCCTAGTTCGCGTTCGCGGATAATTGTGTAAAGACGTGCGATCTCCTTGCGGACTGCTCCGAGGCGACCATGTGATTCGAGCTGACCTGTAGCAGCCTGGAAGCGCAAGTTAAAGAGTTCCTCTTTAGCCTCACGTACCTTCGATGCTAATTCGTCATCGGTTAATTGGCGTAGTTCTTCATTAACGTTAGCCACTTTATGCCTCCTCACGCTTTACTACACGACACTTCATTGGAAGCTTATGAATTGCAAGACGCATAGCCTCAGTTGCAATCGCTTCTGTTACTCCAGAGATTTCAAACATGATGCGACCTGGCTTCACGTTTGCAATCCACCATTCAGGTGAACCTTTACCGGAACCCATACGAGTTTCAGCAGGCTTCTTTGTAATTGGACGATCTGGATAAATATTGATCCAAACCTTTCCACCACGCTTGATATAGCGAGTCATCGCAATACGAGCAGCTTCGATCTGACGGTTAGTTACGTATGCAGGCTCTAGAGCTTGGATACCGAAGTCACCGAATGCAACTGCTGTTCCGCCCTTTGATGCGCCTGAACGCGATGGGTGGTGCTGCTTACGGTGCTTGACCTTACGAGGAATTAACATTTACGCCTCGCCTCCTTCAGTTGCTGGTGCTGTTGCAACATCTGCTGGTGCAGTTTCAACCTGTGAAGTTGTAACTTCTGCACGTGGTGCACGTGGTGTGCGAGGTCCGCGACGTTCTGGCTTTGGAGCGCGTGCTTCTGCAAGCGCCTTTTCAGCGCGCTCGGCGCGTGAACCAATAACTTCGCCCTTGTAGATCCAAACCTTTACACCCAAGCGACCGAATGTTGTATGTGCTTCAAAGAAGCCATAATCGATATCGGCGCGAAGTGTGTGCAATGGAACGCGACCTTCACGGTAGAACTCTGAACGTGACATTTCTGCGCCACCAAGACGACCACCGCACTGAACACGAATGCCCTGTGCTCCGGCCTTCATCGCTGACTGCATTGACTTCTTCATTGCGCGGCGGAAAGAAACGCGAGCAGCAAGCTGTTCTGCAATTCCTTGTGCAACAAGTTGCGCATCAATCTCTGGGTTCTTAACTTCGAGAATGTTTAGCTGTACTTGCTTGCCGGTTAGCTTCTCAAGCTTCTGACGGAGTACGTCAGCTTCTTGTCCGCGACGACCAATGACGATGCCAGGACGCGCAGTGTGTAGATCGATACGGACGCGATCGCGAGTACGTTCGATCTCAATGCGAGATACGCCTGCGCGCTCCATACCTTTCTGCATCATGCGACGGATTTCGACATCTTCCTTGACGTAATCCTTGTAAAGCTTGTCTGCATACCAACGTGACTTGAATTCAGTTGTGATGCCCAGGCGGAACCCGTGTGGGTTAACTTTTTGACCCATTACTTGGTCGCTCCCTTCGCTGAATCTTCAGCACGCTTTGGATTA
>JAIYCF010000061.1 GCA_027488165.1 Streptomycetaceae bacterium | reverse complement strand
TGCGAATCCGGAATCAATTGGCGCTACAACGATTCTTCCATGATCGCTAAAGCCCGCGCTCGTTTAGATGATGAGCTAGCAACTGTTGCAACCCTTGGTTACGAGTCATACTTTTTAACCGTTGCTGATATCACCGATATGGCGCGTGAACGCAATATCCGAGTTGCTGCTCGCGGCAGCGGTGCAGGTTCACTTATTTGTCACTTACTTGGCATCTCTGGCGTTGATCCGATGCGCCACGGTTTATTAATGGAACGTTTCTGTTCGCCACTACGTCGCGCCTTGCCCGATATAGATATCGATGTTGAATCTGCACGGCGTCTGGAAATTTATGACCTGGTCTTTAAACGTTATGGCGATACCGATTGGCGCGCACCTGGTGCGCTCTCGCGATGTGCAACCGTTGCCATGGTCGACACTTACCGGGCGCGAAATGCCATTCGCGATGCTGGTTCTGCGCTAGGTATTGCTCCGATGGAGATCGATTTAATTGCAAAATCTATGCCGCATATTCGTGCTCGAAATATCGAAGCAACCCTTAAATCACTTCCCGAACTTCGCTCACTTAATTTATCGGCGCCCCTTACCGCGATGGCGATCTCACTTGCCCAGCGCCTTGACGGTCTGCCGCGCCATTTAGCGATGCATCCCTGCGCTGTCGTTCTTTCTGATGCGGGTCTGCTCGATCGCGCACCAGTGCAGTTCAACGCCGGCGGTTATCCGATGGTGGAATTCGATAAAGATGACGTTGAAGAAATTGGTTTACTAAAACTAGACATCCTTGGCGTGCGAATGCAATCAACTATTGCTCACGCAGTTGCTGAGATAAAACGAGTTGATGAGACAGAAGTTGATATTGATGCTGTGCCGCTAGATGATGCGCCAACCTATGAGTTAATCCAATCAACGCGCACCTTAGGTATCTTTCAAGTTGAAAGCCCAGGCCAACGCGAGCTAGTCGGAAAGTTAACTCCCAAAACTTTTAACGATCTCGTTATCGATATCTCACTCTTTCGCCCCGGCCCAGTTAAGAGCGACATGATCCGCCCCTTCTTAAGCGCGCGCCATGGCTTTACATCGGCGCAGATAATTCACCCTGATTTATATGAGATCTTGGCGGAAACCGAAGGTGTGGTTGTATTTCACGAACAAGTGATCTCGATTATTGCCACTATGACTGGCATATCTCTGGCTGCCGCCGATGAAAAACGGCGCGCTTTAGGCAGCAAGGAAGGTCAACAAGAAGTCTGCGATTGGTTCTTTCCTGCCGCAACCGCGCGCGGTTACGATTTAACAACTATTACCGAGATTTGGGATGTCTTGCGCGCCTTTGCATCCTTTGGTTTCTGTAAAGCGCACGCCGCAGCATTTGCACTCCCTACTTATCAATCTGCTTACCTAAAGACCCATTACCCAGCAGCATTTATCGCTGGAGTTCTTACCCACGACCCTGGCATGTACCCAAAGCGTTTAATGGTTGATGAAGCTCGCCAGTTAGGAGTTGGGCTTGCACCGCTTGATATCAATTTCTCTAACGAAAGTTATACAGTTGAAAAAAGTAGCGATGGTGCTTACAGCGTACGTATCGCACTTTCTACAGTTGGCGGAATCAGCGAAGGGGAGATAACTTCGATAATCGCAGGTCGCCCATATATCGATCTTGCAGATTTCTATCGCAGATCAGGCGCCTCACATCCAATTATCGAAACCTTAATTATGACTGGCGCTTTCGATCGCGTGCACTCGCTTAGTAATGGCGCCTTAAATCATCGCGATCTACTTCTGCATTTATCTGACCTAACTCGTTCACCTGCCTCAAATGTTTCTGGATCGCAGATGGTCTTTGGCTTTGCCCCACCCGCACTTGCCACCAGTGGTCTACCTGCGATGGGCGCTTCCGAAAAAGTGCGCAACGAAGTAGAACGTTTAGGAATGGATATCACCCACCATATGCTCGAGTTCTATGCGCCATTTCTAAATGCCATCGGCGCAGTTAAATCATCAGATCTACTAACGCTGCGATCACAGAGCGATGTCTTGGTTGCGGGAGTAAAGGTTGCGATGCAGACCCCGCCAGTGCGTTCTGGGCGGCGCGTTATCTTCTTAACTCTCGATGATGGTTATGGCTGCACCGATTCAACATTCTTCTCTGATGCACAAGAGGGTTTTGCTTCCACTCTCTACTCAACATCCTTATTGTTAGTCCGTGGCAAAACTAGGCGCACCGGCGAACGCGGTATCTCGATCAACGCTAGCGGTGCCTGGGACCTACGCCAGGCTTATGAAAAGTGGTCGCGCAAATTAATCGAGAGAGCGATATGAGCCAAGAGAAAGAGCAAGAGTCCACGATCTTGCACGTCGATATGGATGCCTTCTATGCATCTGTTGCTGAACTCGATCATCCAGAGCTTCGGGGCAAAGCAGTTGTTGTTGGCGCCGGCGCGCGTGGCGTTGTTCTATCTGCAAACTATGCAGCGCGTAAATTCGGTATCCGAGCAGCAATGCCCGTCGGTCGTGCCCAACGGATGGCACCTAACGCAATCTTTATCGCACCAGATCATCATCGCTACTCAGAAATCTCCGAACGGGTAATGAAGATCTTCGAATCATTTACTCCGCTAGTCGAGCCAATATCTCTAGATGAAGCTTTCTTAGATGTCACAGGTGCGCGCAAGTTATTGGGCACAGGCCGCGAGATTGCAACTGCAATCAGAGCTCGCGTTGAGAAAGAAGAAGGCATTACCTGTTCCGTTGGAATCGCGCCTTCTAAATTTATCGCCAAGCTGGCATCACAACACTGCAAGCCAAACGGCATGCTCGAAATCACCAGCGATCGCATCTTAACTTTCCTGCATCCGCTGCCCGTTGGTGCGATCTGGGGGGTTGGGCCAAAGACTGCCGAACAGCTGGAAAGACTTGGCCTTCACACCGTTGCCGATATCGCCAATACTCCGCGCAGCACTTTGATTCGCGCACTCGGTGATGCAGCAGGTGCTTCACTTTATGAACTTGCTTGGGGACGTGACTATCGTGATGTAACACCCGAAGAACCAGATAAATCAATTTCGGCTGCTGAAACTTTTTCTACTGATCTAGATAATCCAATTGAGATCCTGCAAGAGTTTTTACGTATGACCGAGAAGGCGACTGCGCGACTTCGAGAGAAAGGTTTATTTGCAAAGACAATTTCCATAAAGGTGCGCTTTGCAGATTTCTCAACGATCAATCGATCAAAGACTTTGCCACTTGCTATCGATAGCACCCATGAGGTTTATGAAGTTGTGAAAGCGCTTTACTTAGCGTTAAAGATCGATCGTGCTCGGCTTCGCTTAGTTGGAGTCTCTCTTGAGAACTTGCAGGAAGATTCACCAGAACAATTGGTCTTGGGTGCGCGCGAGAAGGGTTGGCGCGATGCTGAAGGGGCAATTGATCGTGCAAAGGCGCGCTTTGGACGGGGCAGCGTACGTCCGGGGCGCTTGATTAAGGCTGAATCCGATGAAGAAGAGACCGACTAGCAATTCCTATGGCTACTCGGTAGACCAACTAGCACCGCTAGGTCTTCTGGACTAGTTGGTTAACCAACTAGCACCTAGCTAAAAGTTGTTCTATTGTGTGTATATGGCACTTTCCGATCGCGAATTACGCTTGCTAGCAGAGATGGAGCAGGCGCTCTCAGCTGATGACCCAGCGCTCGTCTCTACGCTTTCTGGCGCTCGCCGTCGTGGCCCAGCAGCTGCAATTGGGGTAGCCGCTCTAATAGTTGGAATAGCCACCCTCTTCGCCGGTCTGATCGCCCAGGTAACTATCGTGGGGGTTATCGGCTTTATCTTCGCCCTTATCGGAGTAATCATTTTGGCCAACGCAATCGCGGCGGCAGCTTCGAAAGGCGCTCGCGAAGGCTCTTTCGCTAAGCGCCCACGCGGCAAAGGCTTTGGAAAGGGCTTCACCCAAGGCTTTGAAGATCGTTGGGATCAGCGCAATAACGGCTAACTGCCACTAAACCAGTTCAACCCAAGCCCTCGCTTATGCGGGGGCTTTTTTGCTGCCTAAAAATGGGCCACCGGAGTGGGGCGGCTAGGGGAGGCGGTGGGGGAAAGGTGGCGGAGGGTGGTTGAAAAAGGAGGAAAGTGGAGTAAAGTGGGGGATTAAGCGGGTTTCACCGCTTACCAGAGTCCTCGGGGAAGGGGGTTCGCGAAGATGTTTCTCGGTACCCACGAGCCACGCCTTGATGAAAAGGGCCGCTTAATCCTTCCCGCAAAATTCCGCGAAGAACTCTCTGCAGGTTTAGTAATTACAAAAGGACAAGAACGTTGTCTCTACGTTTTTCCATCCGCTGAATTTGCAACGATCACCGAAACCCTGCGCCAGGCACCAGTTACATCAAAGAATGCGCGCGATTACATGCGCGTGATGTTTGCTGGCGCACACGATGAAATTCCTGATCGCCAAGGTCGCGTAACTATTCCTGCCGGACTTCGTACATATGCAGGACTTGAAAAAGATTGCGTTGTTATCGGTGCAAATACTCGCGTTGAAATTTGGGATAACGCAGCTTGGAACTCTTATTTAACAGATCGTGAAAAGGGCTTTGCCGAGGTTTCAGAGGAGATTTTTCCGGGTCTCTTCTGAGAAATATTAATAAAAAAACTAAATAAAAAAACTTAATAGCGCTCTCATCTGTGGCCACCGCCGACCTAAAGCCGGCAGCGACACCCCTTCCCCGGTGTCGCTTTCGTTAGATCCGTCGGCCGGCGGTGACCAGAGATGAGAGATGAAGTAAAAGGTAAAAAAGTAATTGCTAGATAACTAGTTAAGAAAAAGGGGGAGTAGATGAACGATGCAAGTACGCAACATATTTCAGTAATGCTTGATCGTTGCATTGAATTATTCTCTCCAACAACTCTGCTAAATCAGTCACCAGTTATCGTTGATTGCACACTTGGTCTGGGCGGTCACACCGAAGCCCTACTTGAAAAATTTCCAACACTAACTGTTATCGGCATTGACCGCGATCCAATCGCATTAGAACGAGCATCTGCACGACTTGCTCGTTTCGGAGATCGCTTCAAGCCAAACCACGCAATCTTCGATCGCATCGGCGAAGTTGTTGCTAGCCATGGCTATGAAAGCGTTAATGGAATCCTCTTTGATCTTGGCGTTTCATCTATTCAATTAGATGAAGTAGATCGTGGATTTTCATATTCACAGGATGCACCGCTTGATATGCGCATGGATCGCACTCGCGGAATTACTGCTTCAGAGATCGTTAATACCTACGCACCGGGTGCACTCGTAAAGATTTTGCGTACTTATGGCGAAGAAAAGTTTGCTACAAGAATCGTTGAAAACATTGTTAAAGCCCGCGCGAAAGCACCACTGAACTCAACCCAAGAACTTGCAACTTTGGTGAAAGAAAGCATCCCCGCTGCAACCCGCCGCACAGGTGGCAATCCAGCAAAGCGCACCTTCCAAGCACTTCGCATCGAAGCCAATGACGAGCTCGGTGCCATCACTCGTGCGCTGCCTGTCGCTCTTGATCTTTTGATGGTGGGCGGACGCGTAGTTGTTCTCTCCTTCCAATCACTTGAAGACCGCATCGTCAAAGAGATTTTTGTTGAACGCTCAACATCAAAGACGCCACGCGATCTTCCCGTAGATCTACCTGAGTTCGCTGCCAAGTTTGCACTTGTTTCTAAATCAGGCGAAACACCATCTGATCAAGAGCTAGCAAATAATCCACGTTCTGCATCAGTTCGTTTACGGGCGATCGAAAGGTTGGCTGCGTAAATGGCACTTACTCAGACGATCGCAACTCGCGCCCCGCGCCCTCCTCGCCAGAAGCTCTCTGAAAAGTCGGCAGAAGTTTTCTTAAAATTAGTACCAAACGTTTCCGAGGGCGCGCAAGCCACTCATCGCTTCTTCGCGACTTTCTTATCAGCCATTGCCGGTATCGGTTTGCTGATGTTGCTCGTAGTAAATATCTTGCTGGCCCAGGATGCATTTACTCTCTCAGAGTTAAAGGCCGAGGCGAAGATCGTCGCTGATCAACGTGAGGCAATTAATCGCCAGATCGATCGCGCTTCTTCACCGGAAGCCCTGGCAAAGAAAGCAGCTGAACTAGGAATGCGACCTTCTGAATCTCCAGTATTCCTAAACCTGGCACCGATTGCGGATTCAGTAAGTAACGATGTAACTAATGGAGATGTGGTCCGTGGGTAATTTGAATCTGGCGGCATCGCGCATCCGCATACTCATCGTCTTTATCTTGATCTTCTTTCTACTCTTTGCCGCGCGTCTGATTCAGATCCAAGCGATTCAAGCCAGCGACTATCGGGCAAAAGCTGCCAATGAGATGGAGTCAACGCGTGCCATTCCGGCCGCGCGCGGTGAAATCACAGATATAAATGGCACCCCATTTGCCCGCAGCGTCTCAGCGATAAATATCGTCGTTGACCAGACACTTATTACTGATGCGGCAGCAACTGCAAACTTTTCTGCTCCGATTCTAGGCATGACAGTCGCGCAGGTACAGAGCGCGATCTCTGGCACCAAGCGATATGCAATGGTCCTACGCAGTGCCAAGCCGGCGATCTGGCGCACCTTGAGCGAATCGATTGATGCCCATAATTCAGCTCTTGCTAAAGAGAACTTTGATAAGCGAATTTTAGGTTTCTTTGCAGAACGTAACTACATCCGCGAATATCCATCAGGATCACTAGTTTCTTCACTCGTTGGCTTCGTTCGCCAAGATGGAATTGGTGCTACCGGCCTGGAATCAAGTATGAACTCGTTGATATCTGGAACTGATGGTCGTTACTCATATGCACGTGGCTTAGGTGCGGAAATCCCTGGATCACAGAATGAAATTGTTGCGGCTAAGAAAGGCACAACAGTTCGTTTAACTATCGATCGTGATGTGCAATGGGTTGCGGCACAAGCCATTCAAGAAGCCGTCTCTAAAGCTCGCGCATCTAGCGGAACAGTGATCGTGATGGATCCAAAGACGGGCCATATCTTGGCTCACGCAACTGCTCCAACATTTGATCCCAACAACACCAAGACTGTTTCTCAATCACTGATGCGAAATCCATCAGTACAAGATGTTTATGAGCCAGGATCTACAGGAAAGATCATGACCTTGGCTGCAGCGCTGGAAGAGAAGAAGGTAACACCCGAGACTGTCTTATCAGTTCCATATTCTCTAAAGCGTGGGGGAGATACTTTCCATGACCATGAGCGCCATCCGATTCAACACTTAACTACTGCTGGAATCTTGGCGGTATCTTCAAACACCGGAACAATAAAAATTGGCGAAATGCTTTCCAATGAAAAGCTTCACGATTACCTAACTAAATTTGGAATTGGTGTCTCAACTGGTTCAGGGCTACCTGGCGAATCTAGAGGAATCTTCCATCCAGTTAATGAATGGTCAGGTACAACAGCGCCTACCGTTGCTTTCGGTCAGGGATATTCGGTTACTGCGATGCAAGCAACCAGCATCTTTGCAACTATTGCAAATGATGGGGTGCGGGTATCGCCAACTGTTATCGCAGGTACGAGTGATCCATCAGGAAAATTTACGGTAGCTGCTGCTCGCAAATCTGAAAGAGTTGTAAGCGCCAAGACTGCACAGCAAGTTCGCTTGATGATGGAATCAGTTGTCTCGGGCCATGGAACTGCACCAAGTGCGGCAATCCCTGGATACCGCGTTGCTGGTAAAACTGGAACTGCAGAACGCTATAACACAGAATGTGGTTGCTATAGCGGATACACCGCTTCATTCATTGGCTTTGCTCCCGCAGATGCACCTAAGTATGTAATTAGCGTGACAATCCAAGATCCTAAGGGCGCTTATTACGGCGGTTCACTCGGTGGCCCAGTATTTAAAAAGGTTATGACATTTGTATTGCAGTCAGAGCATGTTGCACCAACAGGTACGGAGGTTCGTCCTATCGCGCTAACGCAAGCAGAGCTGCGCAAACAAGAACGCCGTGCAAAAGCGACAACCACCCAGGCGAGCTTAAAGAGCAGATAATGCGCCCATTTAGCCAGAGCAATTTAAACTTAGCGAAAGTTGCTGGCGCTGTCTCTGCAACCCATGAATTAAGTGAAGCCGACCTTTCGAATATCGAAATCACTGGAGTAACCCATAGCGATACTCAAGTAGAACCAGGCGATCTATTTATAGCGATTCCAGGCGCCAATCGCCATGGTGCAGAGTTTGCGATGAGCGCGATAAGTAAAGGTGCGGTAGCCGTTCTAACCGATAGCGCGGGTGTAGCGCAGGTTAAAGGAGTTCCAGTTCTAGTTGTGGCAGATCCTCGCCGCGTTGCTGGCAATATTGCTGCTCTGCTCTACAACGAACCAATGCGAGATCTCGCAAGTGTTGGTATCACCGGCACCAATGGCAAGACCACGGTTTCGACGTTGATTTATCAAATATTTCAAGCAGCAGGTCGTGATTGCGGATTAATCGGAACTATTGAAACTCGTATCGGAAAAGATGCCATTGATAGTTCGCGCACAACGCCTGAGGCAACTGACTTACAAGCGCTTTCGGCGGTAATGCGTGAGCGACATATGCGTCATCTAGTTATGGAAGTCTCGAGCCATGCCATGGTTCTACATCGCATGCAAGGCGCACACTTTGCTTATGTAGGTTTTACAAATTTAACGCAAGATCATTTAGATTTTCATGGCGATATCGAGAGTTACTTTGCCGCAAAAGCCAGACTCTTCACCTATGATTTTGCAGATCAAGCGGTTATCAATATTGATACTGAATATGGCGCGCGCTTGGCTGATAAAACTGAACTTCCGGTGATCTCTCTATCTAAATTTAATACGCAAGCTAATTGGCACTTTGCTGAAATTGATAGTTCCGGAAAACAAGTTCACTTTAAAATCCGCGGTTCAGGTGGAATTCTTATTGAATCTTCAACCAAACTTCGCGGCGGCTATAACTTAGATAACCTCTTGATGGCTGTTGCAATTGCTGTCGAATCAGGGGTCGATCCAATTGATATTGCAGCTGTGCTTCCGGGGCTATCTGGCGCCGCAGGTCGACTAGAAGAGGTAAATGTGGGCCAGAATTACTCGGCCTTTGTTGATTATGCGCATACACCTGATGCGGTCTCTAACGTGCTCGAATCAATTCGTGAATTTACAACTGGGAAAGTTATTGCAGTGCTTGGCTGTGGTGGAGATCGAGATGCCACAAAGCGTCCATTAATGGGACAAGCGCTGCTTCAAGGTTGCGATATCGCAATCTTCACCAGCGATAATCCGCGCTCAGAGAACCCAGCACAAATTCTCAAAGATATGGTTGGTAACTTAAAAGTTTCTGAGCCGGCCAGAATAATTGAAGATCGCAAGAGCGCGATCGAGTACGCCGTATCTCTGGCATCGCAAGGCGACACGATTGCGATCTTGGGCAAGGGCCACGAAATTGGACAAGAGATCAATGGAAAGAAATTAGAATTCGACGATCGTAAAGTTCTGGCAGCAGCGATTGCAGGTTTGAAATGATTGCATTACAGGCATCCGAGATTGCCAAGATCGTTGGTGGAGAACTAATCGGCAGTGATATCACCGTTACCGCAGCGCCAGCCTTTAACTCTAGCCAAGCAACTAACGGGTCAATCTTTCTCGCTCTACTTGGTGAAAAAACCGATGGCCATAACTTTGTTTCAGATGCCTTTGCCCACGGAGCGGTCATCGCTCTTGTCACAAGAGAAGTTCCCGAACGCTGCATAGTTGTAAAGGATGTTCTTACTGCGCTTAACTCTCTGGCATCTCACGTTCGCCTGGCTCTACCTGAACTTAAAGTTGTTGCGCTAACCGGTTCGCAAGGAAAGACGACAACGAAAGATTTACTCCGTCAGATCTTGGAGACCGTCGCACCTACCGTAGCCCCGGCCGGAAACTTTAATAACGAACTAGGTGCTCCAATTACCTTATTGCAATGTGATGAGAAGACCAGGTTCTGCATTTTGGAGATGGGAGCGCGCCACGTTGGCGACATCGCAAAGTTGTGCAAGATGGCTACACCAGATATCGGAGTCGTTCTCCGAGTTGGCACCGCACACGTTGGCGAATTTGGTTCTGAAGAATTGGTTGCCAAAGCTAAATCTGAAATGATCTCGTCACTACAAGATTCCGCTATATCCGTGCTCGGTCAATACGATAAGTACACACCTGCCATGGCTTCCTTGCACAATGGAACAACAGTGACATTTGGGGAGACAACTAGCTCTGATGTGCGCGCCACTGATATTGAAATTCGCGAAGGCCGCCCGCATTTTGATTTAGTAACTCCAGCAGGTCGCGCTTCGGTTGCCTTAAGAATTATTGGAATCCATCAGGTAGCGAACGCACTTGCCGCGGCTGCGATAGCAACTAACTTAAACATTTCAGTCGATCTAATTGCTAGCGCTCTTTCTACCGCCGAACTAAATAGCAAGTGGCGAATGGAGATCTCAGAGTTAGATGGCTTAGTACTGATTAATGATTCTTACAATTCAAGTCCTGAGTCGGCCGAGGCAGCGCTACGTACTTTGGTGCTCTTTGCCCAAGAACGTGGCGGCCAATCATGGGCTTTCTTGGGAAAGATGCATGAACTCGGCGCGTCATCACTGCAACACCATTCACGACTTGGCACCCTTGCCTCAGAGTTAGGAATTGATCATCTCGTCTGCGTCGGTGCCCCAGAGTATGCCGCTCAGATAAGCGGCTCTGGCGCCATGACGGTGCATTTATTTGACTCTAAGGAGTTGGCAGCGGATTTAGTAAATCAGATGAGTCAGGGAGATGTAGTTCTAGTAAAAGCATCTAGAGCTGAAAAGTTTGAGGAACTAGCAGAACTAATTTCTAGAAATTGGAATTGTCGTGAAGTCGGGGGAGAGAGTTAGATGAGAGAAATTCTGATCGCTGGTTCGATCGCTTTATTTTTATCTCTCTTCGGAACTCCCGGATTAATTCGCATACTTGCGCGCCGCGGATACGGTCAAATTATTCGAGATGACGGCCCTTCTTCACACCACACCAAGCGCGGGACGCCAACTATGGGCGGCATCATCATTATCTTCGCATCTGCCCTCGGATATTTTATTGCTCACGCAATTTCCCGAAATGCAGTTACTACATCGGCGCTCTTAGTCCTAGGTCTGATGTTTGGTCTCGGATTTGTTGGTTTCCTAGATGATTGGTTAAAAGTCTCTCGCCAGAAGTCACTTGGCTTAAATGCAAAGCAGAAGATTTTTGGACAGATTGTCGTTGCTGCAACCTTTGCGTATCTAGGAACTCTTTTTCCGGATCGCGATGGGTTAACTCCAATTTCGCAGAATTTATCTACCGTTCGCGATACTTCAATTACCTTAGGAACTACCTTGGTCGTTATCTGGGTGGTAATCATGGTTACAGCAACAAGTAACGGCGTTAATCTCACAGATGGTTTAGATGGTTTAGCTACCGGCGCCGCGGTAATGACTTTCATCGCATTTATCTTGATCGGAGTTTGGGAATTTGGTCAGAGCTGCGCTGTCTCACCTGGAGCCAACTGTTATTTAGTCCGAGATCCACTAGATATTGCGGTCTTATCTGCAGCAATGGCTGGGGCATGTGCCGGTTTTCTCTGGTGGAATGCTTCACCCGCAAAGATATTTATGGGAGATACCGGTTCGCTGGCTCTTGGTGGCGCCTTGGCTGGAATCGCTACAACCCTGCGAATTGAATTGCTGTTAATCCCGCTTGGTGGCTTGTTTGTAATTATTAGCGCATCCGTAATTCTGCAAGTTGCTTACTTTAAAATCACAGGTGGAAAGCGCATCTTTAAGATGGCTCCACTGCAACATCACTTTGAGTTAATGGGTTGGGGCGAAGTAACAATTGTGCTTCGCTTCTGGATCATCGCGGGTCTATGCGTTGCTGCTGGCTTGGGGCTCTTCTATGCGCAATGGGTTACGGCATAAGGCTGAACAGAAATGGCTCTTAACTTATCTGGAGAAAAGGTTTTAATCCTCGGCGCTGGAGTAACTGGAATAGCTGTTGCCAGATCACTCAACGCTAAAGGCGGATCAATTCTCTTTGCGGATGATCAAGTTGAATCAGTTGATGGCTTTTCCGTTTCCAAAACAGATCAAATATCAGTTGAGAATTTCTCTTTTCTAGTCATTTCTCCAGGTTGGAAAGAGACCCATCCGTTAATTGTTAAAGCGCAAGCAGCCGGGATCCGTCTATTAAATGAGATTGATTTGGCGTGGTCTTTTCGGGCAGAACTAGTTCCGGGACAAAAGTGGATTGCCTTAACTGGAACTAACGGAAAGACAACAACGGTCGAAATGGCAGCTGCGATGCTACGGGCAGGTGGTGTTTCTGCGATCGCTTGCGGAAATGTCGGCACCACGGTGATTGAAAGCGTAGAGAGCAGCGAGAAATACGAAGTACTCGTACTTGAACTCTCATCTTTCCAGCTTCACTGGTTAAAGGAAGCAAGTTTTGTGGCAGCAGCAATTTTAAATATCGCTGAGGATCATCTTGATTGGCACGGCAGTTTCGCTGAGTACGCGCGCGTTAAAGGTTCAATTCTAGATCGCACGTCTACCGGAATCTTTAACTCGGCTGATCTCGAAGTTGTAAATCAAGCAGCGCATTGGCAAGGGCGCAAAGTCTTCTTCTCGCTCGATACCCCCGCACCAGGTGAGATGGGAATCGTTGAAGATCTATTGGTAGATCGCGCTTTCGTTAGCGATCCGCAGGAAGCTGCGATGCTTGCCGAGATTGTTGATGTTAAGCCGACGGTTCCGCATAACGTGGCCAATGCTTTAGCGGCCGCTGGGTTGGTTCGTGCCTTAGGAGTAGCGCCTGAAGCAGTTCGCACTGCACTTCAAAATTTTTCACTAGGTAGACATCGCATCGAAGAGGTAGCGAGTATAAATGGAGTCTCTTGGGTAAATGATTCAAAGGCGACAAACCCACACGCGACTGCTGCATCGCTTAACTCTTCGCTATCTTCAATCTGGATCGCAGGCGGTTTAGCTAAGGGTTCTGAGATGCGCGAACTTATCGCTAAATGCAAATCACGAATTAAAGTGGCAATTCTTATTGGTACCGATCGCGAGCTAATTGCTGATGAACTGCGTTCGCAAGCACCAGAAATTGAAATCGTATATGTCGATGCGCCAAGTACATATCAGCGAGGCGGAACAGATAATTCACTGATGGAGGCTGTCGTTAAGGCTGCCGCTGAACGAGCTAAAGAAGGGGACCGAGTTTTACTCGCCCCTGCTTGCGCATCAATGGATCAGTTCATCTCCTACTCCGATCGCGGAGATAGGTTTGCAGCAGCGGTTAAGAAAGTAGTCCAATGAGCGCCCCGGCCAAGTTCTTTGCAAAGCCAGTAAACAATTTCTATATCTTGATTGGCAGTGCGCTAGCGCTCTCGGTAATTGGTTTAGTGATGGTCTTCTCCGCCTCCTCAATCCACTCACTAGATACTCGCGGCAATGCAGTTGCGATCGTTCTGCGGCAAGGCTTCTTCTTTGCGCTATCTATTCCTTTGGCAATCTTTCTCTCACAACGATCGCTAGCCCAGTGGCGACTATTAGCAAGATTTGGCTTACTTATTTCAGTTGCAATTCTTGCTGTACTACAGATTCCGGGCGTCGGTAAGACAGTTAATGGAAACACCAACTGGATCGCACTGCCATTTGTTGATGTGCAGCCAAGTGAGATTGCTAAGTTCCTCATAATTCTCTGGGCTAGTTATTTGTTGGCAAATCAAGAGAAGAATGGAAAGACGCGGATCAACGTATTCGCCCTAATCGCGCCAGGGTTTATGGTCGTCATATTTATGATCTTGTTGGGTCGCGACCTTGGTACGGCATGCGTCGTTGCAGCGATACTTGGCGGACTGCTCTTTGTATCAGGTGTGGAACTTCGCTTACTCGGCTCACTGGTTGCGGCTGGAGCAGTAGTCCTGGCAGCGCTGATTGCAACCGCTGGTTATCGCGCAGCTAGATTTCTTGTAGTACTTGATCCATTCGCAGCAGATCAATATAAAAACGCAGGTTGGCAACCAGCACATAGTTTGCTCGGATTAGCATCGGGTGGAATTTTTGGTGTTGGCTTAGGAGGTAGTCGCCAAAAATGGGGCAACCTGGCCGAAGCACATACCGACTTTATCTTTGCGGTAATTGGTGAAGAACTCGGATTACTGGGCACGCTCGCAGTTCTGGCTTTACTTGCAGCGCTGATATTTTCAATATTTAAAATCGCGCTTCGTTGTAAGGATCCGATGTCTCGATATGTTGGCTCTGGAATCGGCTGCTGGATCGCGGTACAGACTGTTCTAAATATTGGTTCAGCTACAAGTGTGCTCCCAGTTGTTGGCGTAACTCTTCCCTTTGTTTCTTATGGAGGCTCAGCGTTAATTTCTCTCTATATCGGACTGGGTTACATATTTGGCAGCGCACTTCGCGACCCAGAAGTATCTAATGAACTCCAGAAGGCGATAGAACGGCGTAGATTACGCACATCATGAAGATCGTTTTTGCAGGCGGTGGAACAGCTGGCCATGTTGAACCTGCGCTAGCGGTGGCTCGCACTTGGCGCGCTAGCCATCCGAATGATCAAATTGAATTTCTAGGAACTAAATCAGGACTTGAAAACCAACTTGTCCCTGCCGCTGGATTTAATCTCTCGCATATCTCTAAAGTCGTTATTCCTCGCAAGATCACGCTCTCACTCTTTGTTGCACCCACGACCTTAACTCAAGCATTTCTCGAAGCCCGCGCCGGACTTAAAGGCGCCGATCTCTTAATTGGTTTTGGGGGATATGTTTCTGGACCTGCTTATTTGGCAGCTCGCTCCTTATCTATTCCAATCGTTATACATGAAGCCAATGCCAAGCCCGGTTTAGCAAATCGTCTCGGTGCGCTATTCACAAACTATCTCGCAGTTGCTCAGCCGGTTAGATCTGGAAAGTTGAGTAAGGCGCTGATAACGGGATTACCTCTGCGCGCTGACGTAGCCGGCGCCCTGCAAAAGAGTGGCAACGATTGGCAATCTGCACGCACTAAGGCAAAAGGGGCGCTAGGCATCAACGCTAGCGAACCAGTTATCGCAATTTTCTTTGGCTCCCAGGGCTCAGTTAAGTTAAATCAAGTAATAGCGGAGTCTCTGCCAATATTTAAAAAAGCTGGCGCACAATTAGTGCACGCAGTTGGTAAATCAAATCAACTTCCTAAAGCCGCGCCAAGTTACAAGCCGGTCTCATATATCGATGATATGGCTGGCTTATACCTAGCCGCTGATTTGATAATCGCACGCAGCGGCGCAGTCACCTGCTCCGAGGTAAATGCGCTCGGCAAGTATGCACTTTTTATTCCACTTCCGATTGGAAATGGCGAACAGAAAGTTAATGCGCGATTAGTAACCGAACAATCACGTGGCGAAATTCTTGATCAAAATGAATTCACTCCGCAATGGATCGAAAAGCATTTAGATCGGTTACTCAGAAATAGCGAGAGAGCAAGCGCTGCAGGAAATTCATCTGATTTGCTCGCCAGCGAAAAGATCGTGGCTTTGATGGAAGAAGCTTTGAAAGCGAAGGCTAAGTAATGGCCAAAGATCTTTCTCAGTGGTCAGGTAAACGTCTCCACTTCATAGGAATTGGTGGCGCCGGAATGAGCGGACTAGCGCGCATCGCACTTTCACATGGAATCACCGTCAGCGGTTCTGATGCTAAAGATTCAACAGTCTTGAGCGCATTGCAAGCACTTGGCGCGCAAGTTTGGCCAGAACATAAAGCGGACCAAGTAGGTGACGCTGATTTCATTGTTTACTCAACTGCTATAGGCGCCAGCAACGTTGAGTTAACTCGCGCCAAAGAGCTGCAAATTCCTTTGCTCACACGCGCGCAGGCGTTAGCTACTTTAATGTCGCAAGATCGCAGCATCGCTGTAGCCGGAACACATGGCAAGACCACAACCTCATCGATGCTAACTGTTGCTCTGCAATCATGTGGATTAGATCCTTCATTTGCAATTGGCGGCACACTTACTTCATCTGGATCGAATGCGCACAAAGGCACAGGAGATCTCTTTGTAGCAGAAGCCGATGAATCTGATGGATCCTTTGTTGAATATCACCCCAACGCTGCGATAGTTACAAATATTGAACATGATCACGTGGACTTTTTCGCTAAGCCAGAAGATGTAACCAACGCCTTCAATTCTTTCGCTGCGACAATTAGCCAAGATGGAATTCTGGTTTATTGCGCAGATGATGCGGGATCGGCCGCCTTGGGGAGCGGGTCGAAACTACGCTCAGATTTAACGGTTATTTCATATGGAACTACCGAGGGAAGCGACCTGTACATCGATTCAATCAATCTATTAGCGATGGGATCAACTGCGAGGGCGCTATGGAAAGGGCGACTAATCGGAACTCTCTCCCTACAGGTTCCTGGTTTACACAACGTTTTAAATGCCGGCGCAGCGCTTGCGATGGGCTTATCGCTAGGCGCGCCAGCTGCCGAACTACTTGCAGGTTTAGCAAGTTTCCATGGCGCAGGTCGTCGCTTTGAATTAAAGGGAACAGTTCATGGAATTCGGGTAATTGATGATTATGGACACCACCCGACTGAAATTACCGTGACTCTAAATGCGGCAAAACGCTATGCCGGCGACGGAAGAGTTCTTGCGATATTTCAACCGCACCGTTATTCACGCACCCAAGCCTTTATGACAGAGTTTTCTACTGCTTTAGATATCGCCGATGAAGTAATACTCCTTGAGATATATGCCGCATCCGAAAAACCAATTCCAGGGGTAAGTGCTGAACAGATTGCTAAGGCAATGCAGCGAGGCCGGTTTATTCCAAACTTTATCGAGGCATCTGATTGGATTATCGATAACGCAAAACCAGGGGATGTCATCCTGACACTTGGCGCAGGAGACGTTAATTCTCTGGCACCTATTATCTGTGACGGGTTATCTCGCCGCTTTAATTCACCGGCCTAAAGCATTGCGAAGATGAAAATGAAGGTTAATTCAAAAACAGCGCGCGCTATCGTCGCTTTTATTCTGATCTTTGGCGCGGGTTCTTATCTTTTAGGTTGGTCTCCACTTCTTTCAGTCAGAAGCGTTGAGATCACAGGTGCACCAACTAAAGAGAGCCAGTTAGCGATCTCTCGCTCCTTAGATATTGCGCAAGGGGATAAGTTGGCCAGAGTCGATCCGCGGGCTCTCTCTAATCGCCTTCGCTCATTTGATTGGGTTGAAAGTTCGCAGGTATCTAGAAATTGGATCTCTGGAAAGGTTTCAATTTCTATAACAACAAGAACGCCAATCGCTCTTTATAGCGAACCGGGTAAACCTCAAGTAGTACTTGACTCTTCAGGAAAGACCTTCGCAACTCCAGCCGATATTGCAGATGGACTTCCAAAGGTAAGTGCAAAATCAGTTGATGGTGGTTTAGCGGCGATCAAAGTCTTTACCGCACTCCCTGAAAGCTTCAGCAAAAATATCGATCGTATGAGCGCTGCCCGAACCAATAACTTCTTGATTTACGGCAAGTTTCAAGGTCAAGATCTGCGAATTATTTGGGGAGATGGCGAGGATACAGATCTGAAAGTTCAGGTAATCGAAGCGCTTCTAAAGCGAGAAGAGAATCAGAATTTAAGGATGATCGATGTCAGTGCGCCCCATGCCCCGATAGTTAAATGAATTTAAGAGAATAAAACTTCAAACTCTTTTAGATATTTACTCGATTTACTATCTCTAAACAATTAAAAAATTCTTTGAGTCGGTCTTTGCTTTCGCTTGCTTAACGCCTTACGTTGCCCTTATTACAGAGAGTAGAAATGTAATTCTCAAGTTGAGGTTTACAGTTCTAAAGGGGGATATTGTGGCTGCACCACAGAATTATTTAGCTGTCATCAAAGTTGTTGGTATTGGTGGCGGTGGAGTCAATGCAATCAATCGCATGATTGATGTTGGTTTAAAGGGCGTTGAGTTCATTGCAATTAATACTGATGCACAACATTTATTGATGAGTGATGCCGACGTGAAACTAGATATTGGTCGCGCATCAACTAAGGGTCTTGGTGCAGGCGCTGCTCCTGAAAAAGGACGTCAAGCAGCGATCGATCACACAGAAGATATTGAAGAAATTTTACGTGGCGCAGATATGGTCTTCGTTACTGCAGGAGAAGGTGGTGGCACCGGTACAGGTGGCGCACCAATCGTTGCAAAGATTGCGCGCGATTTAGGTGCGTTAACGATCGGTGTTGTAACTCGTCCATTCTCATTCGAAGGAAAGATTCGTTCTTCGCAGGCAGATGAAGGAATTGAACTACTACGTGCAGAAGTAGATACCTTGATTGTTATTCCAAATGATCGCTTACTTGCAATTTCAGATCGCAACATAACTGCAGTCGATGCATTTAAGAGCGCCGATCAAGTTCTGCTTTCAGGCGTTCAAGGAATTACCGAAATCATCACACAACCAGGTCTTATCAACCTCGACTTTGCAGATGTGAAGACAGTTATGACAGATGCCGGTTCGGCCCTTATGGGAATCGGATCAGCGCGCGGCGAAAATCGCGCATCACGTGCTGCAGAGCTTGCGATCTCAAGTCCACTACTTGAAGCATCTATTGACGGTGCGATGGGAGTTCTCCTCTCTGTTGCTGGTGGATCAGATCTAGGTCTCTTTGAAATCAATGAAGCTTGCGAACTCGTTCAGGCAGCAGCACATCCCAATGCCCGCATAATCTTCGGAACAACTATTGATGACGCTCTGGGCGATGAAGTTCGCATCACCGTTATCGCAGCGGGCTTTGATGGCGGAGAACCAAAGAAGGTTTCCGTTCCGGTAATTGATAAGGCGAGCCTTTCAGGTATCGCAGATCCAATTCCAAGTAACGATCCAATTTCAGTAGCACTTGATCTCGATAGCAGCGCACCACGCAAGCGCGTTACTTTTGAAGATCTTGTTGCTGAAGATGAGATCGACGTTCCTGACTTTATGAAGTAACTAGCTCCACTCCAGAAGCGAGTGAGCTAAACATGGGAACCTTCTTCACCGATCGCCTAGGCGGTGCAAGTTTAAACCAATTCGCATCCCTTAATTTGGGTGACCACGTTGGTGATAGCCCTGAAATAGTTGCCGCTAACCGCGCTTTGATTTCCACAAAGTTTGGACCTACTCAATATATGAGCCAAGTCCATGGAAATCGCGTAGCGATCATTGAAGAAGTCACCGACGAATATCCGACTGCGGATGCTTTAGTTACCGGCATCCCGGGAATAACACTTGCGGTGATGGTTGCAGATTGCATTCCACTTTTGCTGCAATCGAAAGGCGCAGTAGCGGCAGTCCATGTTGGTCGTAAAGGTTTGATAAATCGTGTAGCCGAGAAAGCAATTGATGTCATGCGCGAAATTTCTGATGAGCAAATTTCTGCAATTATCGGACCTGCCATTTGCGGCAAGTGCTATGAAGTATCACCTGAAATCTTTAGCGAAGTAACTGCAAGCCATCCCGAGAGCGCTAGCCATACAGCAGCAAATACCCCATCTCTTGATCTCGTTACCGCGCTCATCTCAGATCTACGAAAATTGGGAATTGCAGAGATTGATAACCAAAGTCGCTGCACCTTGGAACACAATGATCTCTACTCTTATCGGAGAGATGGAGCCACGGGGCGCCAAGTAGGGTTGGTCTGGCTATGACAGAGCGCCGCGAATTTTTGAGCAATTCCTTGCATGATGTGAAGTCGCGCATTGCTAGCGCTGCCCAGTTAGCCGGACGCGATCTTGCCGAGATAACTTTGATCGCAGTCACGAAAACTTATCCAGTAACTGATGTCGCAATTCTTCGCGATCTGGGTCAGAGTAATTTTGGCGAGAATCGAACTGAAGAAGGTTCAGTTAAATCCTTAGAGGTGCCAGGAATCTGGCACTACCAGGGACAAGTACAGAGCCGTAAGTTACGTGAGATCGCATCATGGGCCAATGTGATCCATTCACTTGATCAGATAAGTCATATCGAAAAGTTAAACCGCATCTGCGACGAAACTGGCAAAAAAATTGGCGTCTTTATTCAACTCTCACTAGATGGCGCACCCGATAGAGGGGGAGTCTTGGAACAAGAGTTGGGCGGGCTAGCAGATGCGGTCGCTGCAAGTTCAGGGCTCGAACTCAACGGCCTTATGTGCGTTCCGCCAGTTGAGTACGAACATCAACTAGCTTTTGCCGAAATCGCGCAAATTCACCAACGATTTATCGGCGAATTCCCAAGCGCAAAATCACTATCGGCTGGCATGAGTTCAGACTTCGAAATTGCTATCGCCCACGGTGCGACACATATAAGGGTAGGTAGCGAAATCCTCGGTTCGCGGACCTATCACCCCTAACCTTTACCTATGTCTGCACTCAATAAAATGATGGGCTACCTCGGTTTGGTAGATACCGATGAAGAAGCTCAACAACAAGAAGCAACTCCAGTTCGCAACACCGAACGCCCTGCTCGTGAGATCGCTCGTCCATCTCGCGACCGCGCCGGCGTCACAGTCGTTGGTTCAACGGTCGCAGTTGCTCCAGTTCAAGAATCGAATTACCACATCGTTACTTTGCAACCACGCTCTTACTCTGAAGCGCGCAAAATGGGCGAGCACTACCGCGAAGGAAATCCTGTCATCATCAATCTCGATGACATGGAAGAGAGCGAACGTAAGCGTCTAGTTGACTTTGCAAGTGGTCTTGTATTTGGTCTACACGGCCGCATCGAACGCGTCAGCCACAAAGTCTTTCTTCTCTCGCCTGCAAATGTAAATGTCAGCAGCGAAGATAAGACCGCAGCGGCTCAAGCGAGTTTCTTTAACCAGAGTTGATCTAAGAAACTTCCCTTTCGGTTAATGATTACTTCACTCCTGCTAACGCTGCTTGATCTCTTCAAGTATGCGCTTTTCATTCGCTTAATCGTTGATTACGCCAGAATCTTTGCACCAAATTGGCGACCTAAATCTTTCTTGATCGCATTCTTTGAATTGATTTATTCGATTACCGATCCACCAATGAAATTTGTTGGTCGTTTCGTGCCTCCACTGCGCTTAGGTGGAGTAGCAATCGATCTCTCATTTATCGTGCTTTTAATCGGCATAAGCCTGGCCAAGAGCATCATTGTTGTCGTACTTTAATTTAACCTACAAAACCTTTTAGGCTATTTAGGCTTTCTTCAGTACTACTTCAATTCCCAGATCGTTATCGCTCGTTGCAATTGATTCATCGCGTACGAATTCAAGGGCCAATACCTCATCGCTAATATGGGTTTGGGCGCTAGTAACTGCCGAAACAACTGATTGTTCTGCATTCCAGCGAACCGAGATTCGATCAGAGATTTCAAAACCATCGCTTTTGCGACGCTCTTGGATAAAGCGGATTACCTCGCGAACGTTTCCGGCTTCAATTAATTCAGGGGTTAGCGCTAGATCAAGTGCAACTGACTCGCCATCATGGCTTGCCACCATCCAGCCAGATTTTGGAACTTCGGTAACGACTAGATCGGCAAGATCTATCTCCCAAGTACCAACCTTGGCGCTGCCTGTCTTACGAAGACCTTTAACTAATTCGGTGGCATCTGTAGCAGCAATCGCCTTGGCAATATCTTGAACCTCTTTACCGAATTTGGCGCCTAGAGATTTAAAGTTGGCTTTGACTGAGATATCAACTAGATCTCCGTCGGCATCTGCGATATCGGCCAGATCAATCACATTTAACTCATCTGCGATCTGTTCCTTCATGTCATTTGGCAGCGTTGACCAACCAGTTGCTGAGATAAGCGCACGTTGAAGTGGTTGGCGAATCTTGATCGCCGATTCAGCGCGAGCGGAGCGACCTAGTTCTACAACGCGACGAGTCATCGCAACCTGCGCATTTAAATCTAAGTTGATTAGAGATGTATCAGCAATAGGGAAATCGGTTAAGTGCACGGAAGCTGCAGCAGATGGATCTGCAACCTTGACCAATTCTTGCCAAACATGCTCAGAGATAAATGGAACCATCGGCGCAAGTAGTTGAGTCAGAGTTACAAGGCATTCGTGAAGCGTTGCTAAGGCAGAGGCATCGCCATCCCAGAAACGGCGACGAGAACGGCGCACATACCAATTGGAGAGATCATCGATAAATCTAGCCAGCGCCTTTCCTGCGTTCTGGGAATCAAATTCTGAATATGACTTATCAACTTCTTGAACAAGTGCATTTAATTCGCTGATGATCCACTTATCCATCATCGAGCGATCCTTGAGCGCAGTTGATTGGCTTAGCTCAAAACCAGATGCTTCGGCATAGAGAGTGTGGAATGAGATTGTGTTCCAATAAGTAAGCAAAGTTTTACGTACAACATCGCTAATCGCATCGTGGCCCACGCGGCGCGCAGACCATGGAGAACCTGCCGCCAACATGTACCAACGCACAGCATCGGCGCCGTGTTGATCCATCAGTGAAATTGGCTCAAGAACATTGCCGAGATGCTTGCTCATCTTGCGACCATCTTTATCGAGAATGTGGCCGAGGCAGAGCACGCTCTTGTAAGAACTTTGATCAAAGACCAAGGTTCCGATAGTCATTAGCGTGTAGAACCAGCCGCGCGTTTGATCAATAGCCTCACAGATAAAGTCAGCAGGATAAGCAGCCTTGAATTTTTCAACTGAACCAGGCTTATGCGGATAGCCCCACTGCGCAAATGGCATAGCGCCTGAGTCATACCAACAATCAATTACTTCAGGTACGCGATTCATTACTTTGGAACATTGAGCGCATGGGAAGGTGATGTCATCAACAAATGGTCGATGTGGATCCAGGTTGGAAAGTTCTTGCCCGGCTAGCGCGCCGAGTTCAGCTAGCGAATCAACACAGACTTCATGCTTATCTTCACAACGCCAGATCGGAAGCGGAGTACCCCAGAAACGATTTCGCGATAGCGCCCAGTCAATATTGTTATTGAGCCAATCACCGTAGCGACCAGTCTTGATTGTCTCTGGATGCCAATCAGTTTTCTCGTTCTCGCGGATCAGCGCATCTTTAATTGAAGTGGTGCGGATATACCAAGATGGCTGTGCGTAATAAATGAGTGCGGTGTGACAGCGCCAGCAATGTGGGTATGGGTGCTCAAACGGTTGGTGCTTATAAAGAACGCCACGTGACTTAAGTTCCTTCACCAAAGTCTTATCGGCTTCCTTAAAGAAGACCCCACCAACTAGTGGAACATCCGCCAAAAACTTTCCATCTGGTGCGATTGGATTTACAACTGGCAAGCCATAACCGCGGCAGACCGCTAAATCGTCGGCGCCAAAAGCAGGGGATTGGTGAACTAAACCAGTTCCATCTTCGGTAGTCACATAAGTTGCTAGAACTATGAAGTGTGAATCTGGGATCTCAATCAAATCAAGGGGACGCTTATATGTAACGCGTTCTAGATCTTTACCCTTAATGACCTTTATAACATTTACCTCACCGGATAGTGCGCTAAGAAGTGCTTGCGCAACAACCAAGACCTCACGGTTTTCTTCGACTACAACTTCAGCGACTGCATAATCAACATCTGGATGAACTGCAACAGCGGTATTAGAAACTAAGGTCCAAGGGGTAGTGGTCCAAACCAGGAGCGCAGCACCGAGATCGGCTAATTCGCCAGATGTAACTGGAAAGCGAACATAGACCGATGGATCGGTAACTGTTTCGTAGCCTTGTGCTAATTCGTGATCGGAAAGCCCGGTTCCACATCGCGGGCAATATGGCGCAACGCGGTGATCTTGAACAAGGAGACCTTTCTTCCAGATCTCTTTTAAGCTCCACCAAACGCTTTCGACATATTCAGGAGCCATCGTCCAATATGCCTGATCGAAATCAACCCAGAAACCCATGCGGTTAGTCATGGTTGTAAATGCATCAACGTGGCGAGTTACAGATTCGCGGCACTTGTCATTGAATGCGGCGATTCCATATTTTTCAATATCGCCTTTTCCTGAAAAACCTAACTCTTTTTCAACTGCAATTTCTACAGGTAGGCCGTGGCAATCCCAACCGGCTTTTCGAGTTACATACTTACCCTTCATCGTTTGGTAACGAGGGAAGACATCCTTAAATACGCGCGCTTCGATGTGGTGCGTGCCCGGCATTCCATTGGCAGTTGGAGGACCTTCATAGAATGTCCAAGGTTGAGCGCCTTCTCTTGCTTGAGTGCTCGCCTCAAAAATCGAATTGGTACGCCAGAAATCTAGGATCGAACGCTCCATACCTGGGAGATCGATCGCAGCGGGAATCGGGCGCATCTTTGGAGAACTCATAAGGAGGCGAGTCTAACGCCCGCCTTGCTGAGAACTGTTCAAGAATTTATGCGGGCTATGAGTGGCAGAGTTGGAGGCGCGTGGAAAAGGGCATAAGGTGCGCGGCGTGCCAGCAAAAAAGAAGACCGCGAAGAAGCCAGTAAAGAAGGCGGCCCAGCCAAAAAAGGCGCCTGCTAAGAAAGCTCCGGCGAAAAAATCTCCAGCCAAGAAAACTGCAGTAAAGAAATCAGCAGTCAAGAAAGTTGCGAAGAAGGCACCTGCTAAAAAAGCACCTGTTAAAAAAGCTCTGGCAAAGAAGGCCGCTGTTAAGAAAGCGCCAGCTCGACCTTTCCCATCTAAAGCTGGAAAGACAACTCTTACCGTTGATGAAAAATCTCAGACGGTTAGCGTTGCAACAGTTGTAGCGCCAGTTGCTGCACCAGTAATTGAAGAGCGCCGACTAGTAATGCCCCCTCCTCCTCGCCCAGTAAAGAGTGGAAAGAAAGTTGCGCCGCTTAAACCAATCAAAGCCGCACCAACTCCGGTAACTGCCAGCGAAGGTGAAGCCCCTTGGTCAGCTGCAGAGTTAAAAGCGGTTCGCAATGAAATTGCTGCGGACCTGGAACGACTGCGTCGCGAACTTGCAGAAGTTGAAGCCGAAATGGATGAGTTGATTTCAGAATCCGGTGAAGGCGCTGGAGACGATCAAGCAGATTCAGGCACCAAGACTTTTGAACGCGAACACGAGATGTCACTTGTCATTAACGCGCGCGATATGGTCTTGCAGACTGAGCGCGCCCTAGATCGCATCGACAATAAAACTTATGGAAATTGCGAAGAGTGCGGCAGCCCAATCGGTAAAGCCCGCCTGCAAGTATTTCCACGCGCAACCCTCTGCATGATCTGCAAGCAGAAGGAAGAGCGGCGCTAAAGTGCGCCCAAAGTCTCAACCTAACTTTGGTTTAGTTGTACGCCTTTATTTCATTGCTTGGGTTATCTGGATAATTGATTTCGCCACAAAGACATGGGCGATCGCTAACCTAGATCCCCGCGATCCGATCAAATTAATTGGCTCATTTCTGCAATTAACCTTGATAAAAAACTCTGGCGCAGCATTTAGCTTGGCCACAGGTGCAACTCTTATCCTTTCAATCTTTGCATGCTGCGTCGTAGCGGCGATCGCTTACTACGCGCCCAAGATCACCTCAAAGGGTTGGGCAATTGTTATCGGATTAGCTCTTGGCGGAATTTTAGGCAACTTATCTGATCGCATATTTCGCGAACCAGGCTTCTTCACCGGCCATGTAATCGACTGGATTGAGATACCAAATTGGCCGGTATTTAATATCGCAGATAGCGCTATTGTGGTTGCAACAGTGATCGCTGTGGTTCTATCCATTAAGAATATTTCTCCGATAGAACCAGCCGTTGGCGAGAAAAAAGAGAGTTCTGAGGAGGCGTAAATGTCCCGCGAAGCGCGCACATTAAGCGTTCCTGAAGGAGTTGCGGGCGAGCGAATTGACAGCGCCCTAACCCGAGTCCTTGGGCTTTCACGCACCGCCATCGTAAAACTTCTCGAAGATGGTGACATTACAACTTCTGGTCGTGCAATGGCTAAGTCCGAGCGCGTGACTAGCGGACAGGTTATCGATGTCTTGATGCCAGAACCTCTTAATCAAGATCCAATCCCACTTACTCCACTTGATGGCCTGCGCGTTGTTTACGATGACGAACATATTGTCGTAGTTGATAAGCCGGTTGGTTGTGCCGCGCACCCAAGTCCAGGATGGATGGGGCCTACAGTTGTCGGCGCGTTGATGGCTGCCGGTTACACAATTTCTACATCAGGTCCTGCCGAACGAGCAGGAATTGTTCATCGCTTAGATGTTGGCACGAGCGGGTTAATGATCGTTGCTAAAACCGATATTGCATACACTCGGTTGAAAGAAGCATTCCGAAACCACGAAGTCGAAAAGACTTATCACGCACTGGTACAAGGGCATATGGATCCGGTATCCGGAACAATTGATGCACCAATTGATCGCCATCCCAAAGAAGATCATCGCTTTGCAGTTATCGCCGAAGGTAAAGAGAGCATCACTCACTACGAAGTTATTGAGTTCTATCGCTCAGTCTCGTTGGTTAAAGTTGAATTAGAGACTGGTCGCACGCATCAAATTCGCGTGCATTTCTCTGCTTTAAATCATCCGCTTGTGGGGGATACAACTTACGGCGCAGATCCAGTCCTTGGTAAATCGTTAGCCATGTCACGTCCTTGGTTGCACGCGCTCGAACTTCGCTTTAAACATCCCGTCTCATCCGAAGAACTGGTTCTCAACGCTCCCTATGCACCTGACCTTCAGGCTTGCTTGGCGTTGCTATCCGAGGCTGTTCTGCCGTAACGACTAATCTTGTGCAACTGTGACAGCCGAAAACCAAACCCAGCCAAAAGCGAGTAAAGATTCATTTGTGCACCTGCATGTGCATACTGAATATTCAATGCTCGACGGTGCCGCGCGTATCGGCGATCTCGTAGAAGAAGTTGCTCGCCAAGAGATGCCTGCAATTGCGATGACTGATCACGGAAATGTCTTCGGTGCTTTTGATTTTTATAAGCAGGCGGTAAAGGCTGGCGTTAAACCAATTATCGGAATCGAAGCCTACGTTGCACCAGAGTCTCGCTTTGATAAGAAGAAAGTCCAATGGGCTGATGGCGGAGATGACGATGTTTCAGGTGGTGGTGCCTATACCCACATGACTATTTTGGCCGAGAACAATCATGGGTTAGCCAATCTCTTTAGACTCTCATCTCTTGCATCCCTTGAAGGCTATTACTACAAGCCGCGCATGGATCGCGAACTACTCTCTAAATATGCCGATGGCTTAATTGCCACGACAGGTTGCCCAGGTGGAGAAATTCAAACGCGCCTACGAATGGGAAATTACAAAGAAGCGATGCGCGCTGCTAGTGATTACCGAGATATTTTCGGCGCACATAATTTCTTCCTTGAGCTCATGGATCACGGAATTGATATTGAAACCCGCGTTAGAGAAGATCTAATAAAACTTGGTCGCGAATTAAAACTTCCGCTACTTGCCACTAACGATCTGCACTACACCCGCCATGAAGATGCACCTGCACATGCGGCGCTGCTCTGCGTCCAATCTGGCACGACTCTGGCAGATCCGAAACGATTTAAATTTGATAACGATGAGTTTTATTTAAAATCGCCTGCACAAATGCGCGAACTCTTCAAAGATCTTCCCGAAGCTTGCGATAACACCTTACTTATCGCTGAGCGCTGCAATGTGAAGCTGCGCGAGGATGAAAACCTCATGCCAGCCTTCGCGGTTCCACCGGGTGAAACCGAAGATTCATGGTTGCGCAAGGAAGCCGAACGCGGCTTGGTCAATCGCTTTGGCGATCGCGCAACTGATGAACATCGCACCCGTTTAAATTACGAACTTGATGTAATGATCAAGATGGGATTTCCTGGCTACTTCTTAGTTGTTGCCGACTTGGTAGCGCATGCTAAGAAAGTTGGGATTCGCGTAGGTCCAGGACGTGGATCGGCAGCAGGTTCTCTAGTTGCCTACGCACTCGGGATCACCGGACTTGATCCAATCGAGCACGGCTTACTCTTCGAGCGCTTCCTAAATCCAGAACGTATCTCTATGCCTGATATCGACTTGGATTTCGATGAACGTCGCCGCAGCGAAATGATCCGTTACGCCACGGAAAAATATGGCGAAGATCGCGTAGCCCAAATCATCACCTACGGAACAATTAAATCTAAGCAATCAATTAAAGATGCCACCCGTGTTCTGGGATATCCATATGTAATCGGTGAAAAGTTAACTAAAGCGCTTCCTCCATCTGTGATGGGTAAAGACATTTCCCTCTCTGGAGTATTTGATCCGCAGGATCCGCGCCACGGTGAAGCCGGAGAATTCCGCGAGCTCTACAACGGTGACCCTGACTCAATGAAGGTAGTTGATTTAGCGCGCGGACTCGAAGGTCTCAAGCGCCAATGGGGCGTCCATGCTGCAGGCGTCATCCTCTCGCGCGAACCACTTCTTGATGTAATCCCAATTCACCGTCGTGAAGCCGACGGAGCAATCATCACTCAATTCGATATGGGCGCTTGTGAATCAACTGGTCTACTAAAGATGGACTTCCTTGGGCTGCGAAACTTATCTGTTCTAGATGATGCGCTTTTAAATATTAAAGAGAACCAAGGCATCGATGTCGTGCTTGAAGATCTACCTTTGGCAGATCAGAAAACGTTCGAACTCTTATCGCGTGGTGACACCCTCGGCGTATTCCAACTCGATGGTGGGCCGATGCGCGCGCTCCTTCGCAGCATGGCACCAGATTCCTTTGCTGATATTTCAGCGGTTATTGCGCTCTATCGCCCGGGACCTATGGGTGAAAATGCGCATAACAACTATGCCGATCGTAAGAATGGTCGCAAACCGGTAGAACCAATTCATCCAGAGCTATCGAGTGTGCTCGAAGAAATTCTTGGTGATACATACGGTCTGATTGTTTATCAAGAGCAGGTTATGGCTATTGCTCAGAAAGTTGCTGGCTTCTCACTCGGGCGCGCAGATCTTTTGCGTAAGGCGATGGGTAAGAAGAACAAGGAAATTCTAGATAAGGAATACGTTCCCTTTGAAGCCGGCATGAAAGAAAATGGTTTTTCAACGGCTGCGATTAAGCGCCTTTGGGATGTTCTTATTCCCTTCTCTGATTACGCGTTTAACCGCGCACATAGCGCTGGCTATGGCGTTGTCTCATTCTGGACCGCTTATCTCAAAGCAAATTTCCCAACCGAATATATGGCTGCCCTGCTTACTAGCGTGCGCGATGATAAAGATAAGTCGGCGCTCTACTTATCTGAGTGTCGCCGTATGGGTATCAAAGTGCTTCCTCCTGATGTCAACGAATCAAATGCTGAGTACACACCGCGCGGAAAAGATATCCGCTTTGGATTAGCAGCTATCCGCAATGTTGGGGAAGGCGTAGTCGCATCGATTAAATCAGGGCGCACGACTAAAGGTGCATTTACCTCATTCGGTGATTTCCTAGCCAAAGTTGATGCGCAAGTCTGCAATAAGAAAACAATCGAATCATTGATTAAGGGTGGAGCGTTTGATTCGCTAAACCATCCACGCAAGGCGCTGATGTCTGTCCACCTCGAAGCGATTGATTCAGTTATCGAAACCAAGCGAGCGGAGGCGATTGGTCAATTCGATCTCTTCGGCGGGGAATCGATGACGCAGGTTTCTGGCTTAGAGATCGAGATTCCTAACTTTGAATGGGATAAATCAACGCTACTTAGCTTCGAAAGAGAGATGCTCGGTCTCTACGTTTCCGATCATCCATTGCTTGGCGTTGAACATATCTTGCGCTCCAATACCGACATGTCCATTAGCGCGTTACAGAGCGATGAAAGCACGCCAGATGGAATGGTAACTTTGGGTGGCTTAATTACCGGCGTACAACGCAAGGTTTCTCGTCAAGGTTCATCATGGGCAATTGTCAGCCTCGAAGATCTCGAAGGCGCGATTGAAGTTCTCTTCTTCTCAAATACTTACAATCAATATGCACTTACCTTGATTGAAGACCGCGTCGTCACAGTGCGTGGCCGATTCGAACGTCGCGATGAAGTTCTGCGCTTTACTGCACTTGAGATGAAGTCCCTCGATGTTTCGACCGGACCAGTTGGCCCACTCTTAATCTCGCTACCAATTGCGCAATGCACACCACCAGTAGTTGATCGCATGAAGGAAATTCTGCGTTCTCATCCTGGCAAACGCGAAGTACATATGCAGATCGATGACCAGGGCGTGCTAACAACTATGAAGATCGACGCACTCGTAACTGCTTCGCCAAGTTTGAGCGCAGATTTGAAATCTATCTTGGGACCAGACTGCTTAGTTCGAATGTGATTTATTGGCCGCGCCTCGAACAGGTGGTAGCCGTTAGACTTGCCCCATGATTCGCTCGCTTGATCTACGCGGTAAAGCTCTAACTAAAGCGGGCTACCAGAAAGCTATTCCGCGAGCAGCCTTAGATATCGCCGCAGCCTTACATTCAATCGAACCAATTCTGCAGAAAGTTAAATCAGGTAGCGAAGCCGACTTGCTCCAACTGGCCGAAGAATTTGATGGCGTTCGACCACAATCAATCCGTGTTCCACAATCGGCTCTAGATAAAGCACTCGCCGATCTAGATCCAAAGATTCGCGCTGCACTAGAGCTTTCTGCCGAGCGAATCCGTAAAGTTCACAACGATCAAACCCGTGGTGAAACAAGAACGAAAGTTGTTGATGGGGGAGTTGTTACCGAACGTTGGATCCCTGTTGATCGCGTCGGCCTCTATGTTCCAGGCGGTCGCGCCGTTTATCCAAGTAGCGTCTTGATGAATGTGGTTCCAGCGCAGATTGCAAAAGTTTCTAGCATTGCAGTTGCATCACCACCACAGAAAGAATTTGGCGGCCTTCCGCACCCAACGATTCTTGCCGCATGCGCACTGCTAGGGATAACTGAGGTTTACGCAGTGGGAGGCGCACAAGCGATAGCTCTATTTGCATATGGCATGGAAGGCCTCTGCGAAAAATGTGATTTGGTTACCGGTCCAGGCAATATCTATGTCGCGGCTGCAAAACGTGCTTTGCGTGGAGTTATCGGTATTGATTCTGAAGCAGGCCCAACCGAGATAGCCATCTTGGCAGATGACAGTGCGCGCGCAGGCGATGTCGCCGCAGATTTAATTAGCCAGGCTGAGCACGATGTAATTGCCGCTGCTGTTCTAGTTACAACTTCGGAAAAGCTAGCAGCCGATGTAGTTAAAGAGCTAGAAGTAAGAGTCGCATCAACAAGACACTCAACCAGAATTCGTGAGGCTCTATCCGGAATTCAATCCGCAATCGTCCTAGTCGATTCAATTGCTCAGGGATTAGATGTAGTAAATGCCTATGCGGCAGAACACTTAGAGATTCAAACTCAGAACGCTGCTCAGGATGCGCTGCAGATTCGTAACGCGGGCGCGGTATTTATTGGCCGTTTTTCACCGGTATCACTCGGAGATTATTCGGCTGGCTCAAATCACGTTCTTCCAACGGGTGGATGCGCCTGTCACAGCAGTGGGTTATCAGTTCAAACATTTTTGCGTGGATTGCACTACATCGAATATTCACAGCAAGCATTTATAGATATTGCAGAGACTGTGATCACTCTTGCAAACTCGGAAGATCTACCTGCACACGGTGAAGCAATGTCCGCGCGTTTGGAAGATTTATGAGTGCCAAGCAATGGCCACTTTGGTTGCCGCTGCGTGAAGATCTAACTTCTCTTTCGCCATACGGAGCGCCGCAAGTTCCAGCAGAGGCGACGTTAAATACCAACGAGAATCCTTACGCGCCATCTCCCGAACTGGCACAAGCGATCGCCGATCGCGTCCATCGTGTTGCCACAACCTTAAATCGCTATCCCGATCGCGATGCCATTGCACTTCGCACTGCTCTAGGTAAATTTATTAATTCGCTATCTGGCACAAACTTTGCAGCAGACTCAATCTGGGCAGCCAATGGCAGCAACGAGATTATCCAATCTCTCTTCATGGCCTTTGGCGATCGTGGCGCACTTGGATTCACACCTTCTTATTCAATGCACCCACTAATCGCAAAGGTAATCGGAGTTACTTGGCAAGATGGGGGACGCCGTGCAGATTTCACATTAGATACTGCCAAAGCGATCTCCGAAATTGCTTCAAAGAAACCTGCGCTGACTTTTGTCACAACTCCAAATAATCCAACTGGCACTCTTCTCAAGATTGATGAGATTGAAGAACTAGCTAAGGCAACTGCCCTAGTTAGCGGGTTACTCGTAATTGATGAGGCCTATGCAGAATTTTCTAGCGAGCCATCTGCGGTAACTCTGATTGATAAGTATCCAAATTTGGTTGTGATCCGCACAATGAGTAAGGCATTTGCGTTCGCCGGCGCGCGCGTGGGTTATTTGGTTGCCAACTCAGAAGTCATTGATGCCATGTACTTAGTTCGCCTTCCGTATCACCTCAGCGCAGTTACTCAGGCGGCGGCTGAGGTCGCGCTGGAGTATCAGGGTGAATTGCTAGGAACCGTGGCAACCCTTATCGAATCTCGCAAGAAGGTAGTCGCCGCACTTGTTGACATGGGGCTAGAAGTCGCACCAAGCAGTGCAAACTTCATAATCTTCTCAGGATTTAACTTGGAACCAGCACAGATCTGGCGCCAACTTCTCGATCGCGGAGTTCTGATTAGAGATGTGGGATTATTAGGTCACTTACGTATGACCATTGGCAATGAGGCCGAGAATCAGAAGTTTATTGGCGCCTTAAAAGAGATTTTGCAGAAGTAATTAAATATGAAGCTAATGGAGATAACCAGATGAGAACAGCCCGCGTAGAACGTAAAACAAAAGAGTCTCATGTACTTGTTGAGTTAAATCTCGACGGCGTCGGTGAGATCTCAGTAGATACCGGTGTTCCATTCTTTGATCACATGCTCTCCCAACTTGGAAAGCATTCGGGCTTCAATCTCACTGTAAAGACAACTGGAGATATTGATGTGGATTCACATCACACAGTTGAAGATACATCTCTAGCCTTCGGTCAAGCGCTACGCGAAGCACTTGGCGACAAAGTCGGAATCCGTCGCTTTGGCGATGCCATGGTTCCACTTGATGAAGTTCTAGTTCAAGCAGCAGTAGATCTTTCGGGTCGTCCTTACCTAGTCCATCGCCAACCAGAAATTGTTGAGTTAATCGGTACTTTCGATACAACACTTGGAAAGCACATCTGGGAATCAATCGTTGCAGAAGCTCGGATCGCGCTTCACGTGCGTGTGCTTGAAGGAAGAAATGCCCACCATGTTTTTGAAGCGCAATTCAAAGCAGTGGCTCGCGCACTTCGCGATGCCGTATCTCTTGATGGCGGAATCGCAGGAGTTCCTTCAACAAAAGGTTCACTTTAATAGTGATTGCAATCCTTGATTATGGTTCTGGAAATCTAAGGTCTGCGCAGCGCGCTTTTGAGCGCAGTGGCAAAGAAGTTGTAGTTACCTCCGATCGCGATATCGCGTTAAACGCACAAGGGTTAGTCGTCCCTGGTGTCGGTGCCTTTGCAGCATGTATGCGCGGCTTGGTCGCAGTTGGCGGAGATGCAATCGTTCGTGAACGTCTTGCTAAACAACGACCAACTTTAGGAATCTGCGTAGGAATGCAAATTCTCTTTAGAGATGGTGACGAACATACAAATGGTGTTTTAAATCAAGGCGTGGGAATTTGGCAAGAGAGCGTTACTAAATTAGATGCGCCGATCCTGCCGCATATGGGTTGGAATACCGTGGAAGTATCAGAGGGATCGAATTTGTTTAAAGGGATCGAAGATCAATCTTTTTACTTTGTGCACTCTTACGCTGCGAAGCAGCCAGTTGGCGTTTCGCAGGTCTGGAGTACTCACAACGAAAAGTTCTTGGCAGCAGTTGAAGATGGTGCGATCGCGGCGACGCAGTTTCACCCAGAAAAATCTGGCGAGGCTGGCCTTGCGCTAATCAAGAATTGGGTGGGGATGTTATGACACAGAGCAATTACCTCGAACTTCTGCCAGCAGTAGATGTAAAAGATGGAAAAGCGGTGCGCCTAGTTCAAGGTGAACTTGCCCAGGAAAGTGTTTATGGCGCACCTCTTGAAGTTGCCCTTGAATTCCAAGCGGCAGGCGCCGAATGGCTCCACCTAGTTGATCTAGACGCTGCCTTCGGTCGTGGAGAAAATACATCTTTACTTGCAGAGGTTGTGGGCCGCCTAGATATAAAGGTTGAGCTCTCCGGTGGTATTCGTGATGACGAATCCTTAAAGCGTGCACTGGCAACAGGTTGTAAGCGCGTGAACCTAGGCACCGCGGCTTTAGAAAACCCAGAATGGACAGCGCGCGTAATTGCCGAGCATGGAGATCGCATCGCCGTTGGTTTAGATGTTCGTGGCCATGTCTTAGCTGCGCGCGGCTGGACTAAAGAAGGCGGCGATCTCTTTGAAACCATCGAACGTTTAGAGCGCGATGGCTGCTCTCGCTACGTCGTTACCGATGTTACCAAAGATGGCACGCTACAAGGGCCAAACCTAGAACTACTTAAAGAGGTATGCGCATTTACTAAGAAGCCAGTTGTTGCTAGTGGAGGTATCTCATCACTTGCAGATATCAAGGCACTCTCGTCACTTCATGCAATCGGCGTAGAAGGTGCGATTGTTGGTAAGGCGCTATACGCAGGTGCATTCACTCTAGAAGAAGCGTTAGCTCTCACCAAAGGCGCGAAGTAAATGGCGCTTTCTATCCGCATCATTCCTTGCCTTGATGTGACCGATGGGCGCGTAGTAAAGGGCGTTAACTTCACAGATTTAGTTGATGCAGGGGATCCAGTTGAGATGGCCTCGCTCTACAACTTAGAAGGCGCCGATGAGTTAACTTTTCTTGATATCTCGGCCAGTAGCAGTAACCGTGAAACGACCTTAGATGTGGTGCGAAAAACTGCAGAGCAAGTCTTTATTCCACTTACAGTTGGTGGTGGCATTCGCTCAGTTGATGATGTCGATCGCTTGCTCCGCGCCGGTGCAGATAAAGTTTCGATAAACACTTCAGCGATTGCGCGTCCTGAATTAATCGCAGAAATCGCGGATCGCTTTGGCTCGCAAGTTTTAGTTATCTCAATCGATGCTCGTCGCGCCAGAACTGAGTCAGGATTTGAAGTCACAACTCATGGTGGGCGACAGAGCGCCGGACTCGATGCTCTGGCATGGGTTGAAAAAGCCTGTGCACTTGGTGCAGGGGAGATCCTGCTCAACTCCATGGATGCTGATGGAACGCGCGCTGGTTATGACATCGGAATGATTTCCGCGGTTCGCGCAATCTCCAAGGTTCCACTAATTGCTAGCGGTGGCGCCGGCGCCCTCGAAGATTTTGCAGCAGCCCTTGATGCCGGAGCAGATGCGCTACTTGCAGCCAGCGTCTTTCACTTCGGAGTCCACCGCATTGGTGATGTAAAGCGCTACCTAAGCGCGCAGGGTTATTCCATTCGCAACAACGCAACTGTGTAAGGCAGAATAAGAACATGAGCGCTGCGATCCCATCAGATATTGCAGCGCGCTTAAAAGAAGGCATCGATCTAATTCCAGCGATCGCCCAAGATTCAAAAACCGGCGAAGTATTAATGCTGGCCTACATGAACCGCGAATCTCTTGCGCAAACTTTGGCAACAGGTAAAGCAACCTATTGGAGCCGCAGTCGCAATGAGATTTGGGTTAAGGGCGCAACATCTGGCCATACGCAAGAGGTAATTGCTATTTCTTTAGATTGCGATGGCGATGCTCTGCTCTTGAAAGTTAACCAAGTTGGCGCAGCTTGCCACACTGGAGATAAGACTTGTTTTCACAATCCACTCGAGATCAGTGCAGATACATAATGCAACTCAACGATTTCCGCGAATATGCGAAGAGCTATAACGTTATTCCGGTTTATCGCAAACTCCTGGCTGACGGCGAAACTCCGCTCGGTGTTTATCGCAAGATCGCAAAGAACGAAGCATCGACCTTTCTCTTGGAATCTGCCGAACATGGGGGAGCCTGGTCAAGATATTCATTTATCGGCGCACATTCTCAAGCAACGTTAAGCGAGAAAGATGGCCGATCAATTTGGGTTGGCACAACACCTGCTGGCGCACCTGTCGGTTTAGATCCACTTGAAGCGCTCCGCCTATCTGCAGCTCATCTGAAATCTCCGAAGATTGTTGGACTTCCACCACTTACTGGTGGGCTAGTTGGATACATGGGTTACGACGCAGTTCGCCGCTTAGAGAAATTGCCGAACCAAAGCGCAAAAGATATTCCGCTGCCAGAGATCGCCTTTATGTTAACTAGCGATCTCGCGGTGATGGATCATGCCGAGGGAACGATTACCTTGATTGCTAATGCCATTAACTGGGACGGAAGCGATGAGCGAATTGATGAAGCATTTAACGATGCCCAACTTCGTTTAGATCGTATGCAATCTGATCTGCAAGGTTCGCTACCTGGTTACATCGATCAGATTCCAGAACGGCAAACCCCGCAGTTTACGCAGAACATCTCAAGCGATGAATTTAAATCTAAAGTGCTACAGGCAAAGGAAGAGATTGTTGCGGGTGAGGCTTTCCAAATAGTCCTATCGCAACGCTTTGCTATGGAATGTAGTGCCGACGCCTTAGATGTTTACCGCGCGCTACGACTTCATAACCCCAGCCCTTATATGTATCTATTCCGCTTTACCGATGGAATAGAAGTTGTTGGATCAAGCCCAGAAGCCTTGGTAAAGGTGACCGGTAAAGAGGTAATGGTCCATCCGATCGCAGGAACCAGAAAACGTTCTGCATCTGCTGAAGAAGATCATCGCTTGGGCGAAGAGTTGTTAGCAGATCCTAAGGAACGAGCAGAACACTTAATGCTGGTTGATCTTGGAAGAAATGACCTAGGGCGCATCTCAAAGCCAGGAACTGTTGAAGTAATCGACTTCATGCATATCGAACGTTATTCGCATGTGATGCATATTGTTTCTACAGTCATTGGCGAGCTTGCAGAAACTTCTACTCCAGTTGATGCTCTCTTTGCTGTCTTTCCTGCAGGAACTCTCTCTGGTGCACCAAAGCCGAGAGCGATGGAGATCATCGAAGAACTCGAACCAACCAGACGCGGGCTTTATGGGGGTGCAATTGGTTATATAGATTTCACCGGCAATATCGATACATGTATCGCAATTCGTACCGCACTTATTTACAACAAGATGGCATACGTTCAAGCAGGCGCAGGAGTTGTAGCCGATTCAGATCCTGCCTCCGAAGATCAGGAATGTGCAAATAAGGCAGCCGCTGTCCTAGGAGCAATTAGCGCTGCAAATAAGATGAGGTCAGCAAGTGTCTGAGTTTGTGCAAATACTGATTTCACTAGTAATTGTTGCGACTCTCACCATTTATATTTCAAAGCGTTTTCGAATTTCCAAGCGCTACGAGCGACAATCTAGAAATAGGCCACCAATGAATTCATGGAACGCGCTAGATCATGGGATCGATCCAAGTGAAGTTGAGAGTGAGAACGAGAAGCCATGACCGTCTTAGATTCGATAATTGAGGGCGTCCGGGAAGATTTAGCAAAACGTCGCAAGTCACTAAACCAAATTCTTGAAGAGATGTCACAGGCGGCGCCGGTTCGTGATGCACATATAGCTTTAACTGGAGATGAGATGAAGGTGATCGCTGAGGTAAAGCGATCTTCACCAAGCAAGGGTTCGCTCTCGGCAATCACAGATCCAGCAGCGCTAGCCGAGAGTTATCAGAAGGCCGGCGCCAGCGTAATTAGCGTTCTTACCGAAGAGCGCCGTTTTAAGGGATCGCTCTCTGATCTAGATGCGGTGCGAAGCCGAGTTGATATTCCAGTTTTGAGAAAAGATTTTATGGTTGATGAATATCAATTCTACGAAGCGCGTGCTCATGGGGCTGATCTAGTTTTATTAATCGTCGCCGCCTTATCAAAGAGCCAACTTAAAGACTTCTTTGATATCGCAACTGAATTAGAGATGGCCGCTCTCATTGAAGTTCACACCGCAGATGAATTAGAGCGGGCCTTGGAGATTTCTCCTCGAATAGTTGGTGTTAATTCGCGAAACTTGAAGACCTTAGAGGTAGATCCCAAAGCCTTCGCCGATTTGATTCCACGAATTCCAGCAGAGTTAATCCGCGTCGCAGAATCTGGGATTTCAACTCGCAACGATGTTGAATTTGCGCAGAACTCAGGCGCAAAGGCGATCTTGGTGGGTGAAGCCCTGGTGACATCAGGTGATCCAGATTTGGCAATGCGGACCTTATTAGGTCGAGGGTAGGCTTAATCCCATGTCGACTACGCCGAAAGAAGATCTCGGATCCATCTTGGGTCACTTCGGTCCATATGGTGGTCGCTTTGTACCTGAAGCGCTAATCGGTGCTCTCGAAGAGTTAGAAGCAGCGCATTACACCGCGCAGAGCGATCCAGCATTCGTGGCAGAGTTAGCAGAACTTCATCGCACTTACACGGGACGCCCAAGCATCATCACCGAAGCAAAACGTTTTGCAGAACATGCTGGTGGTGCTCGCATTATTTTAAAGCGCGAAGATTTAAACCACACTGGCAGCCATAAGATCAATAACGTTCTTGGACAAGCTTTGCTTACAAAGCGCATGGGTAAGAAGCGCATCATCGCCGAAACCGGTGCCGGTCAGCATGGCGTTGCATCAGCTACAGCCGCTGCGCTGATGGGCTTGGAATGCGTTGTCTACATGGGTGAAGAAGATACAAAGCGCCAAGCGTTAAATGTTGCCCGCATGAAGTTACTGGGTGCCGAAGTTGTTCCCGTTACAACTGGTTCACGCACTTTGAAAGATGCCATTAATGAAGCGATGCGTGATTGGGTTACCAACGTTGAAACCACTCACTACTTGCTTGGAACTGTTGCCGGTCCCCATCCTTTCCCAACGATGGTAAGAGATTTTCACAAAATCATCGGCGAAGAAACGCGCGAGCAAGTCTTAGCGCTCACAGGCCGTTTGCCTGATGCCGTGCTTGCCTGTGTCGGGGGTGGCTCCAATGCGATTGGAATTTTCCACCGCTTTATCTCTGATCCATCTGTTCGCTTAATCGGGCTAGAAGCTGGTGGAGATGGCGTAGAAACTGGACGTCATGCTGCAACGATCACTGGCGGCACACCAGGTGTTCTTCACGGAACTCGTTCTTATGTTTTACAAGATGCCAATGGCCAGACCGTTGAGTCACATTCAATTTCTGCTGGCCTTGATTACCCAGGTGTTGGTCCCGAGCACGCATACCTTCACGACATCGGTCGCGCCGAATATCGCGCAATCACAGATGAACAAGCGATGCATGCCTTTGCACTTCTCTCAAAGACAGAAGGAATTATTCCAGCGATCGAAACTGCACACGCTCTTGCTGGTGCGCTGCAAGTTGGAAATGAACTTGGTAAAGATGCAATCATCGTTATCAATCTCTCTGGACGCGGCGATAAAGATGTACAGACCGCAGCGCAGTATTTTGGAATTCCACTCGATTGATGACCGCTTTAGATCAATTATTTGTAAAGGTTCGCGCTGAAAATCGCGCTGCGCTGATTGCATATATTCCTGCGGGTTTTCCATCGCAAGCCGGTTGCGCAAAAGTTATTCAAACATTTATAGATGCTGGGGTTGATGCGATCGAGATCGGATTCCCTTATAGCGATCCGGTAATGGATGGGCCGACTATTCAGGCTGCAGCGGTCACCGCACTAGAAAATGGCACTGGTGCGGCTGAAGTTATGTCGGCTCTAAAAGTTGCAACAGATGGCGGAGTAGCTGCTGTAGTAATGACCTATTGGAACCCAATTGAACGCTATGGCGTAAGTGAATTCGCCAAAGCGATCGCCGCAAATGGTGGATCAGGTGTAATCACTCCAGACTTAACAATTGAAGAGTCTGCTTCCTGGCTGGGTGCGACAAAAGAGAATTCAATCAATCCAATCTATGTAATCGCTCCAAGTACATCTGATGCACGAATGCCAAAGGTCACTGCCGCCTGTGGTGGATTTGTATACGCAGCAAGTTTGATGGGTGTAACCGGTGCACGGAATTCGGTTTCATCAGGAGCGGCGGATCTCGTTGCACGGATTCGCACAACAACTGGCTTACCAGTTGCAGTCGGATTAGGTGTTTCAACACGAGAGCAAGCAAAGGGCGTTGCTGCCTATGCAGATGGAGTAATTGTTGGATCGGCTTTCATCAAGGCTCTGCAAGATGCTCCAAATGAAGAAGCAGGGCTAGCGGCGGTGAAAGAACTTGCTACCGAGTTAGCCAAAGGTGTCCGCGAAGGTCGATGAGTAAATTTGAAAAGTTACAACCGTGGATTGGGTTAGCCTGCAGACTCACTCTTGGCGGCGTTCTCTTTGCGGCGGGATATCTGAAGGTTGGAAAGGCCGAGATCTCGCAAATGGCGGTTCGCTCATATGAACTCTTGCCAATTCCAGTCGCAAATTTTCTGGGCCTCACCCTTCCCTTCTTTGAAGTAGTAATCGGACTATTGCTAATCGTCGGAGCAGCAACTCGCGTTGTCGCAGTACTCGGTGGGTTCACTATGTTTATCTTTATCATCGCAATCGCCCAAGCCTGGGCACGCGGCTTGAACATTGATTGCGGTTGTTTCGGTGGGGGAGGAGCAGTCGACCCGGGCCAGACACGCTACCTTCAGGAGATTCTAAGAGATGCTGGGCTAGTGGCGATGGCTCTATTCTTAACCCGATATCCAGCAACCAAGTTTTCTATAGATAGAGCACCTAGACAATCTAACGCAGGAGAGACGGAATAAAGATGGCACAGGCAAAAAAACCCAATGGTGGAAAACCTAATGGCGGAAAAGATAACTTCACTCGCAATCTAGTAATTGCAGTAGTTGTTGGCGTTGCACTAATTATGTTGGTGCCTACTGTTCTCTCTAACCGCGGCGATTCATCTGCTGCAATACCAGCTAGCGTTTCTGCTGAAGATGGCTACGGAATAGTCTTTAATAAAGAATTAACGGGCGTTCCATTTATTGAAATCTACGAAGATTTTCAATGCCCTGCATGTGCCCGCTTTGAAGCAATCGCCGGCTCTTACATTGAAGATTTGATCAGCACCAAGAAAGCGAAAGTTGCCTTCCACCCTCTCTCTTTCCTAGGTGGCGAATCCCAACTCGCGGCAAATGCATCAGCTTGTGCTGCCGATCAAGGGAAATTCTTAGATTTCCATAGAACTCTCTTTGCAAATCAACCTTCAGAAAACTCTGGGGCATGGAGTTCACAGTATTTTGCAACGCTTGGAATCGGTCTCGGAATCTCGAGCGGCGAATATGACAAGTGTGTGCAAGGCCAGGATTACATTGGTTGGGTTAAGAACGTCGCCGAAGAAGGATCTAAGCGAAATGTAAATTCAACTCCCACGGTCTTTGTCAACGGTAAGGAAATTGATCGCAACACGGCATATGGAAGTCTAGGAGACTTTATGCTTGCGGTTGAAAAAGCCTAACTAGTTCAAGCATGAATCGTTCGATACCAACTCCGTCTATTTCGGAAGTTTCTATCGGACCATTCACCGTGCATTTCTATGCACTGTGCATCATCGCGGGGATTGCAGTTGCAATTTGGCTAGGCAATAAGCGCCTTGCTGCGCGTGATGAATCTTTAAGAGGCGTTGTCTCTGAAGTCGCTGTAATCGCAGTGCCATCAGGAATTATTGGTGGTCGGCTTTATCACGTCATCACAACGCCAGAAGATTTCTTCGGTAGCGATGGCGACCCTGTTGCGATCCTAAAGATTTGGCAAGGTGGCCTCGGAATCTGGGGTGCGATATCGCTCGGCGCTGTCGGCGCTTTCTACTCATATAGAAAACTCGCTCGCTCCATGAACCTGCCAAGCTTTGGGGTATTCCTCGATGCAATTGCTCCAGGAATCCTCTTTGCACAAGCGATTGGCCGATTTGGAAATTGGTTTAACGCCGAACTATTTGGACGTCCCCTCGATACCTGGTGGGGTCTATCGATTCCATATAAGTATCGACCAAGTGGCTATGGGCTCGTCGAAACTTTTCACCCTACATTTCTTTACGAAGCGATCTGGTGCACCTTTATCGCGATTTTATTGATGGTCGTATCCAAACGCTGGTCTGCTGGCTGCACTTTCGCCGCATATGTTTTTAGCTATTCATTCGGTCGCTTCTTCATCGAATCTATCCGTATTGATCCAGCGCATGAAATTGCAGAGCTGCGAGTAAATCAATGGGTAAGCCTTGCGCTAATTTCGATCGCAGCGATGGTTTTTCTTCGCTTGCGCGCCCGCGATAAAGCCTAAGCCTGCACAATTTTCAGAGAGCCATCAGGTAGGCTCTAAATATGGCACTGGAAGATGTTTACCGTCGCAATCTCCAACATCGCACTCATCGTGCAGGTTGGTTGCGCGCAGCTGTACTCGGTGCAAATGACGGTTTAGTTTCAACTGCATCTTTAATGATTGGTGTAACCGCTGCAAAAGCTGGCGGAGCCGATGCGCAAGCTTTCTTGATTACTGCAGGCGCTGCCGGTATCGCAGCCGGTGCGATGTCTATGGCCGTTGGTGAATATGTTTCTGTTCGCTCACAGAACGATATTGAAGAATCTGATCGAAAGTTAGAGATGGAACACCTAGCTATTGATCCAGAAGCAGAACTACTTGAATTGCAGCATATCTATATTGCGCGCGGCCTTTCCCCAGAACTTGCGATGGAAGTTGCAAAAGCGATGCACGATCGCGATCCACTTGAAGCCCACTTGCGCGATGAACTTGGACAATTTCCCCACACCAAAGCTCGACCAGTTCAAGCAGCGATGGCATCAGCTGCCGCATTTACAGCAGGAGGATTGATTCCATTTATTGGAGCCTTCGCGCCAACTCCCGGCAAAGTCGCCCTTAGCATCGTCGCCTTTACCGTTATGGGTCTTGTATTCACTGGGATCCTCAGCGCAAAGACAGCAGGCTCAAAGATCCTCGCCCCAACCCTGCGCGTAATCTTGGGTGGGTGTATCGGTATGGCCGTTACCGCTGGAATCGGCCAAGCGCTCCATCTGAGCGGTATCTAAACTCACTCTCGCGCAGGCTAATTCGGGAGTGCCGAATACCGCCAACAGTTGCTACCCTTTTGCATCTATCACCGCCTGCGGTGAATCTTTCGGGCCAAAGTTGTCCCACTCTTTCAACAATATAAGTGTGAGCAACAGGAGCGTGTAACAGATGGCCCTTCCATCTAATTACCCAGCACAACAGGGTCTTTACGATCCCGCAAACGAGCATGATGCCTGCGGCGTTGCAATGGTTGCTACTCTGAATAAAGTTGCAACACATGAAATTGTTGAAAAGGCGCTAACCGCTCTTCGCAACCTCGAACATCGCGGTGCATCTGGTGCAGAACCAGATAGTGGTGATGGCGCGGGAATTTTGATTCGCGTCCCAGATGCTTTTTATCGCGCAGTTACAGATTTTAATCTTCCTGCTGAAGGACACTATGCAACAGGTATCGCTTTCGTTGCCCAAGGTGCAGAAGTTCGCAATGAGATTGCAAAGATCGCATCTGAAGAAGGTCTAACTGTTCTTGGTTGGCGAGATCTTCCGATCAATGCCAAATCACTCGGTAAGACAGCTGTTTCAGTTATGCCAAAGTTCGAACAAGTTTTTCTCTCTGGCAATAAGAACGAGTCAGGAATTGCGCTTGATCGCCTTGCCTTCTGTCTAAGAAAGCGCGCCGAACATTCACTCGATCTTTACTTCCCATCGCTTTCGTCTCAAACCATTGTTTACAAAGGAATGCTCACCACTGGACAACTTGAAGATTTCTTCCCAGATCTAAGCGATGCACGTGTGGTTTCACCTCTTGCACTTGTCCACTCACGTTTTTCAACAAATACATTTCCATCGTGGCCGCTTGCCCACCCATACCGGTTTATTGCACATAACGGTGAAATCAATACCGTTAAGGGAAACCGAAACTGGATGCGCGCCCGCGAATCACTTCTTGCAAGCGAGTTAATTCCAGGTGATCTCAGCCGCCTATTTCCAATTGTTGAAATGTCAGGCAGCGACTCTGCATCATTTGATGAAGTTCTCGAACTTCTCTATCTTGGCGGAAGATCTCTTCCACATTCTGTTTTAATGATGATTCCCGAAGCTTGGGAGAATCACACAACGATGTCGCAGAAGCGACGCGATTTCTACGCCTTCCACGCCTCCCTAATGGAGCCATGGGACGGACCAGCCTGTGTAACTTTCACAGACGGACATCAAGTTGGCGCGGTTCTAGATCGCAACGGACTACGTCCATCACGTTTCTGGGTTACCGATGATGGCTTGGTTGTTCTTGCATCTGAAGTTGGTGTTCTCGATTTCCCTGCCGAAAAGATTGTTCGTAAGGGCCGTTTGCAACCAGGCAAGATGTTCTTAGTTGATATCGAAGCAGGGCGCATCATCGAAGATGATGAAATCAAAGATTCACTGGCAGATGCTGCTCCATATGGTGAATGGCTTCATGCCGGAATCATGAAGTTATCTGAACTTCCTTCCCGCGAACACATTGTTTATCCGCACTCATCTGTGGTTCGTCGCCAGCGCGCCTTCGGTTACACCGAAGAAGAACTTCGCATCTTGGTTACGCCAATGGCTAAGAACGGAATGGAAGCGCTCGGCTCAATGGGCACAGATACGCCAATTGCAGCGCTCTCTGAAAAACCACGCCTGCTCTTTGATTACTTCTCACAGCTCTTTGCACAAGTAACTAATCCACCGCTTGATGCAATTCGCGAAGAACTGGTTACAAGTTTGGGCGGATCAATTGGCCCAGAGCACAACCTGCTTGATCCAGGTCCTTCTTCTTGCCGCCAAATTTCACTTGCCTTCCCAGTTATCGATAACGATGAACTTGCCAAGATCATCCACGTAAATGCTGATGGAGATCATCCAGGATTATCTGCCTATGTAGTTCGTGGCCTCTTCCCAGTTTCTGGCGATGGCAATACTTTGCAAACCCGCCTTGAAGAGATTAAGCGCGAGGTATCTGATGCAATTTCTGCAGGTGCGCGCATCATTGTTCTATCTGACCGCGATGGCGATGCCGAAGATGCACCTATTCCATCACTTCTCTTAACTGCCGCAGTGCATCACCATTTGATTCGCGAAAAGACTCGCACCAAAGTCGGATTGGTTGTTGAAGCTGGCGATGTTCGCGAAGTTCACCATGTTGCACTCCTTATCGGTTATGGCGCAGCAGCGGTTAACCCTTATCTTGCGATGGAATCTGCTGAAGATTTAGTTCTACAGGGTGTCATCACTGGTATTACTCCAGAAAAGGCCGTTCGCAACATTATTAAGAGTCTAGGTAAGGGCGTCCTTAAAGTTATGTCGAAGATGGGTATTTCGACGATCGCCTCATATACCGGTGCACAGGTTTTCGAAGCAATCGGGCTTTCGCAAGAAGTTGTCGACGAATACTTTGTTGGCACAACTTCACGGCTTGGCGGAATCAGTCTCGACACAATTGCTGAAGAGACAATTGCCCGCCATCACATTGCATATCCGCCAGGGGGAGCGATCCCAGGTTCCAAGCGTCTGCCAATTGGTGGCGAATACCAATGGCGTCGCGATGGCGAACCACACCTCTTTAATCCAGAGACTGTCTTTGCGCTGCAACATTCAACTCGCTCCAAGCGTTATGACATCTTCAAGCGCTACACCAGCAAGGTCGATGGCCAGAGCAAAGAGTTAATGACGCTACGCGGACTCTTCGCATTTAAAGAAGGAGAGCGTCCTGCGATTTCTATTGATGAAGTCGAGCCAATTTCTGAGATCGTAAAGCGTTTCTCAACTGGCGCAATGTCTTGGGGTTCTGTTTCACAAGAAGTTCACGAAACTTTAGCGATCGCAATGAACCGACTTGGCGCCAAATCAAATACTGGCGAAGGCGGAGAAGATCCGTCGCGTTTCCTACCTATGGCAAATGGTGATTCCAAGCGCAGCGCAATTAAGCAAGTTGCTAGCGGTCGCTTCGGAGTAACTAGCAACTACCTAGTTAACGCTGACGACATCCAAATAAAAATTGCGCAAGGTGCAAAGCCTGGTGAAGGCGGACAGTTGCCAGGTAACAAGGTCTATCCATGGATCGCCAAGGTTCGTTACTCAACTCCTGGCGTTGGTTTGATTTCACCACCACCACACCACGATATTTACTCAATTGAGGATCTTGCTCAACTAATCCACGATTTGAAGAATGCCAATAAGAATGCGCGCATTCACGTCAAGCTCGTAGCCGAAGTTGGCGTTGGCACAGTTGCTGCTGGCGTAAGCAAGGCCCATGCCGATGTGGTTTTGATCTCCGGTCACGATGGTGGCACGGGTGCATCACCACTTACTTCGCTAAAGCATGCCGGAGCGCCTTGGGAGCTTGGTCTAGCGGAAACGCAACAGACTCTTCTACTTAACGGTCTGCGCGATCGCATCGTTGTCCAAGCAGATGGTCAGTTAAAGACTGGTCGCGATGTTGTAATTGCAGCGCTACTCGGCGCTGAGGAATATGGATTTGCAACCGCACCTCTTGTTGTCTCTGGTTGCGTAATGATGCGCGTCTGCCATTTGGATACCTGTCCAGTTGGCGTCGCAACTCAGAACCCAGAACTACGTAAGCGCTTTACTGGAAAACCAGAGTTCGTAGAAACATTCTTCGAGTACGTAGCTGAAGAAGTACGCGAGATCTTGGCTAACCTAGGTTTCCGCACTCTGCAAGAAGCGATCGGACACGTTGAATTTCTTGATACCCGTGATGCAGTTAATCACTGGAAAGCCAGCGGACTAGATCTTGGACCTCTTCTAGTTCGCCCTGATGTTGATTCACCTTTGCACCGCACAACAGTTCAAGATCACGGTCTTGCAGCAGCACTTGATAACAAGTTGATTGAACTCTCTGCCGCCGCACTCGATAAGGGCGAAAACGTTCGTATTGATCTACCTGTACGAAATGTAAACCGCACTGTCGGCACGATGTTGGGTGCAGAAGTCACGCGACGCTATGGCGCAGATGGACTTCCAGCCGGCACTATCGATGTAACGCTGCATGGCTCTGCTGGTCAATCACTCGGTGCTTTCTTGCCGCAAGGCGTTGTCATTCGCATGTACGGCGATAGCAATGACTATGTTGGTAAAGGTATTTCAGGTGGTCGCGTGATCGTGCGTCCAGATGAGCGAGCAACCTTTGCTTCGCATGAAAATGTCATCGCTGGAAACGTTATTGGTTACGGATCAACATCAGGTCAGATCTACATCCGTGGCCTAGTCGGTGAAAGATTCTGCGTACGCAACTCTGGCGCAACAGCGATCGTCGAAGGAATTGGCGATCATGGTTGTGAGTACATGACTGGCGGAACAGTTGTTGTGCTCGGTCGCACCGGCCGCAACTTTGCCGCTGGTATGTCAGGTGGACGCGCATTTGTGCTCGACCTAAACCCTGCCCAAGTAAATGGTGAACTCGTAGATATCTTGGCAGTTCCCGAAGATCAAAAGGAAACACTTAAAGCGTTGGTCTCTGATTTCTTCACTGAAACAGGTTCTGAAGTTGCAGCAGCGCTACTTGCAGACTGGAACGCTGCGCTAAATCGCATCTCACTTGTTATGCCACGCGACTATGCACGCGTCTTAGCTGCAATTGAGCGAGCGACAAAAGATGGCTTACCTGTTGATCAATATGTAATGGAGGTTGCAGCAAATGGCTGATCCAAAGGGATTTCTAACCACGCCGCGCGAGACTCCAAAGCGTCGCCCGGTTGATGTGCGAATCAAAGATTGGCACGAAGTTTACGAACCACAGAGTTTGGAACACTTGCAGAAGCAGGCAGGGCGTTGCATGGATTGCGGTATTCCTTTCTGCCACCAGGGTTGTCCACTCGGAAATCTAATTCCTGAATGGAATGATTTGATGTGGCGTGGCGATAAAGAAGAGGCAATCGATCGCCTGCATGCAACAAATAACTTCCCTGAATTCACCGGTCGCCTCTGTCCTGCTCCATGCGAGACAGCCTGCGTCATAGGCATCAACGCGGATGCGGTAACAATTAAGCAAGTAGAACTTCGCACTATTGAAGAAGCTTTCGGTGCTGGAAATGTGAAGCCACTTGCCCCTGAGCGTTTGACCGGAAAGACCGTTGCGGTAATTGGTTCGGGTCCTGCAGGTCTTGCGGCAGCGCAACAATTAACTCGCGCTGGACATACCGTTGCTGTTTACGAACGCGCCGACAAAATTGGTGGCCTACTTCGCTACGGAATTCCTGAATTCAAGATGGAGAAGAACATCTTGGATCGCCGTTTAAATCAGATGGAGAAGGAAGGAACTCGCTTCCGCCCTGGAGTAAATGTTGGCGTTGAACTAACGGGAAGTGATCTGCGCAAGAAATATGATGCGGTGGTTCTTGCAGTTGGAGCAACTCAATGGCGCGATCTCCCAATTAAGGGTCGCGAAAATAAAGGTATTTACCAGGCTATGGAGTTCTTGCCTTGGGGAAATAAGCAGGCACTTGGTGAAGTTGTAAATCCTGATATCAACGTTGCCGGAAAGCATGTCGTAATTCTTGGTGGGGGAGATACCGGCGCTGATTGCCTTGGTACTTCGATTCGCCAAGGCGCAGCAAGCGTTACTCAACTCGAGATCATGCCGCGTCCAACTGAAGAGCGCCCATCATCGCAACCGTGGCCTACCTATCCAATGATCTACCGCGTTTCTTCTGCTCATGAAGAGTTGGATAACCGACTCTTTGCAGTTAGCACCGAAGAATTCATTGGTGATGGGAACGGCAATGTTAAGGCGATCAAACTCGTTGAAACAAAGTTTGAAAATGGAAAGTTTGAACCAGTTCCAGGAACTGAGAAAGAAATTCCAGCCGACTTTGTATTTCTTGCAATGGGCTTTACTGGTCCTGAAAAATCGGCACTTCTAACTCAACTAAACGTTGAATTAGATGAGCGCGGAAACATCAAACGTGATGCCAACTTCCAGACAAGCGAAGAAGGAATTTTCGTCGCAGGCGATGCCGGTCGCGGCCAATCTCTAATTGTTTGGGCAATCGCCGAAGGGCGAAGTGCAGCAGCAGGAGTAGATAAGTATTTGGAAGGCGAGAGCCAACTACCTTCACCGATCGAACCTACCGATCGCTCCTTAATGGTTTAAATTCCTAGAGATCGGAAAGTTAGGTGCTTTAAATCTCTTCCTCGAAACTGTCCAGTAGTAAATCGATTAGATAAGGTAGCCACATGCGTCGCGCGAAGATTGTCTGCACAATGGGTCCAGCTGTTGAATCACCCGAAAAAGTTCGTGAGTTGATTGCAGCCGGCATGAATATGGCACGCCTCAACCTTTCTCATGGTGGGTATGAAGAACACCAGAGCCGACTCAATGAAGTCCGTGCAGCTGCGAAAGAGGCGGGAAAACCTGTCGCAATCCTTGTAGACCTACAAGGACCAAAGATTCGCTTAGCTCGCTTTAAGGCCGGCCCACACGATCTTGCTCGTGGCGATATCTTCACAATTACTACCGAAGAAGTCGAAGGCACCAAAGAGCGCGTTGGCACTACTTACAAAGGTCTACCTGGAGATTGCAAGCCAGGAGATCGCATTCTGATCGATGATGGAAAAGTTACCGTTGAAGTTACTGAGGTAAAGGGCAACGATGTCGTAACCAAAGTCATCGAACCTGGTGCAGTCAGTAACAATAAAGGAATTAACTTGCCAGGCGTCGCGGTTTCAGTTCCAGCGCTCTCTGAAAAAGATAAAGAAGATCTCCGTTGGGGGCTAAATGCAGGCGCAGATTTCATCGCACTCTCATTTGTGCGCAGCGCTGAAGATATCGTCGATGTGCATCAAATTATGGATGAAGTTGGAATTCGCGTTCCGGTAATCGCAAAGATTGAAAAGCCTCAGGCGGTAGCCAATCTGCAAGAGATTGTTAACGCCTTTGACGGCATCATGGTGGCGCGCGGTGACCTTGGCGTGGAGCTCCCAATTGAAGAAGTCCCACTTGTACAAAAGCATTGCATCGAACTAGCGCGTGAAGCGGCGAAGCCGGTAATCGTTGCAACTCAGATGCTGGATTCAATGATTACCAATTCACGTCCAACTCGCGCCGAAGCAACGGACTGTGCAAATGCGGTTCTAGATGGTGCAGATGCTTTGATGCTTTCAGGTGAAACATCAGTGGGAGAGTTTGCAATAGAAGCTGTGCAGACAATGGCGCGAATTATTTCTCATACTGAAGAAGGCGGCATGGATATGATCCGCCCGATGAAGTCAGCGCCAAAGACAAAAGGCGGTGCAATCACCAAAGCGGCAACTGAAGTTGGCGCAATCGTTGGAGCCAAATACTTAGTTACATTCACGCAATCTGGAGATTCAGCCCGCCGCACTGCGCGACTTCGTTCTCCAATTCCGATCTTGGCATTTACCCCAGAAGTCGGAACTTATAACCGCATGGCACTCGACTGGGGTGTAGAACCAGAGATCACTCCGATGGTTAAGCACACCGATGAAATGGTTATGCAGGCGGATGCTCTCTTGCTCAAATCTGGGCGCTGTGTTGCAGGTGAATTAGTCGTAATCGTTGCGGGATCACCTCCAGGAATTCCAGGTTCTACCAACGCTATGCGCGTTCACCGCGTGGGCGATGCCGTGAGTGGCGCCGCTCCTGCATACCGTTAAGATTTGGCTTGCAACTTTCCGATAAGGAAAGGGCGAAGAGCCTCGGTACTCCAACGGTAGAGAGGGCAGTCTCAAACACTGCATAGTGTCGGTTCGAATCCGACTCGAGGCACATGAATACGACCAGTAGCGCAGATAAATCTCCAATCAGAATTCTCGTTGCCGAGGATGAAGCGCTCATTCGTATGGACTTAGTCGAAATGTTGCGCGAAGCAGGTTATGAAGTTGTTGCAGAGGCTGCCGATGGCGCTCAAGCAATCGAGCTCGCACAATTACATAAACCAGATTTAGCAATTCTTGACGTGAAGATGCCTGTGCTAGATGGCATTTCTGCTGCTGAAAAGATAATTGATATTGCACCTGTTCTGATGCTCACCGCTTTCTCACAACGCGAACTGGTTGAACGTGCGCGCGATGCTGGCGTAATGGCCTATGTAGTTAAACCATTTTCAATTGGCGATCTAGTTCCAGCAATTGAAATTGCAATTAGCAGACATACTCAGATGCGATCACTTGCAGATGAAGTTGCCGATCTTCACGAGCGGCTTGAAACGCGTAAGTTGATTGATCGCGCTAAAGGAATTTTGATGCAGGCTCTCAATCTCTCTGA
>JAIYCF010000060.1 GCA_027488165.1 Streptomycetaceae bacterium | reverse complement strand
GCTCAGATGATGGTCGGTCGCTCAGTTGTCTTGCAGGTAAATCGCACCGAAGCTAAGCAAGGCGGTGCAGTCCTAGAAGTTAAAGGGCTTGAAGTCCGCGATGATCGCAAGATCATGTCTGTTAAGGGCGTTGATCTAACTCTTCACAAAGGTGAAATCCTGGGAGTTGCCGGCGTTGAAGGAAATGGCCAACGCGAATTAGTTGAAGCAATTTGCGGAATGCGCAATCGCGAAGCAGGCCAGGTATTGATTAATGGCGTTGCAACTAAAAATATGTCGCCACATGCGGTTCACGAAGCAGGAATCTCACATGTTCCTGAAGATCGTGAAAAGCATGGACTAGTGGCTAATTACTCAATCGCCGATAACTTAGTTCTAAACCAATTCGATCAAGCCCCATTTGCCAAGGGTTGGGTTCGTAACCTTGGAGAAGTTGCTAAGAACGCAGAACAGCTCGTTGAAAAGTTTGATGTCCGCACGCCTTCTGCCTTTAACCCAGCGAGTTCGCTCTCTGGCGGAAATAAGCAGAAAGTTGTCGTAGCGCGAGAGCTAAGCCAAGAACTTCCGGTGCTTGTTGCGGCTCAACCAACGCGTGGTGTGGATGTTGGATCAATCGAATTTATCCACAATCAGTTAATTTCAGCGCGCGATAACGGCGCTGGCGTACTTTTGGTATCTGCCGAACTCGATGAAATTCTTTCGCTCTCTGACCGCATCGCGGTTATGTCGGGTGGAAAGATCGTTGCGATCGTTGACTCCAAAGATGCAGACCGCAACTACATCGGCCGCCTCATGGCCGGTCTTAAGGAGTAAGTAATTGAAGATCGCAATCATCGCTGGAACAGGTTTCTATAACCTTCCAGCGCTAGCTGGCCAATCCCCTACAACTGTCGACACCGCATATGGTCAGGCAGTAATTACTACAGGTAAGTGGCACGGGGCAGATGTTGCCTTCCTTACTCGCCACGGTGTTAACCACACAGTTCCACCAAGCCAAGTTAACTATCGCGCAAATATCCAGGCGTTAAAGAACTGGGGCGCAGATCTGATTATTGGCGTAAATGTGGTTGGCGGAGTATCAAAGAAGTTAAAGCCAGGCGCTTTGCAGTTAGTTGATGACTTCATTGATTTCACTCATGGTCGCGCAGATACCTTCTTTGATGGAGTTCAAGAAGGCGGCGTTCAGCACATTGATATGACCTATATCTATGACAAGAAGATTCAAAAGGCGCTTGCCAAGTCAGCGAAGAAAGCAGAAATCAAACTTCATACCGGCGGTGTTTATGCCGTATTTAACGGTCCAAGATTTGAATCACCTGCGGAAATCAAGATGTGCGCCAAGATGGGCGTAACAGTCGTAGGTATGACAGGTGTTCCTGAGGCAACTTTGGCACGTGAAGCAGGTCTTCGCTACGCCGCAATTGCAGCAGTTGCCAACCCAGCAGCCGGACTTTCTAAAGAAGAGATTAGCCATGAAGGCGTCGGTGAAGTGATTAAGGGCTGCGCCGGAAATGTCATCACAATCATCGACGGTGCAATTAAAATCCTGGCTTCGTAGTTGAAAGATAACATGGATCTTCTAATCACCAATGCGCGCTATGCGGTAACTTCTAACGGCAGCGATGAGATATTGGAAAATATCTCGATCGGTATCAAAGATGGAAAGATCGCATATATCGGTAAAGATCAACCCGCTGCTACTAAAACCTACGATGCATCCGGCAAACTAATCGCACCAGGTTTAATCAATAGCCATACCCATTTAGGAATGTCTTTGCTGCGTGGTTGGGCTGAAGGTGTAAATCTGCAAGGTTTCCTAGAACGTGTCTGGGCGGCTGAAGGCGCCATCATGGATGAAGCAACTTGCGAACTTGGTACCGAACTAGGCGCACTCGAAGCTTTGCTATCTGGCACAACTACAACGATGGATATGTATTTAAATCCGGTTGCCACACATCGTGGTGCGGTGCGCGTGGGCTTACGCCATATTGCAGGGCCGATCTTCTTTGATTTTCCTGGCCTTGATGGTCTCGAATGGTCGCAACGCATTGAGCGCGCTCACCTTTGGAAAGATGAGTTAGCAAAAATCGGCGGTCCCTACATTCCAACTTACTTAATGCCGCACTCAACTTATACAGATTCTCCTGAAAACTTAACCCAGGTTGCTGCCATCGCTAAAGAACTTGGCGCACGTATTCACTTACACGTCTCTGAAACACAGGCCGAGAACGAAGATGTAGCCACACGTTACGGCAAGACCCCCACCGAAGTTTGTCGCGATACCGGCATCTTGGATGTCCCAACTATCTTCGGCCACGGAGTTCACTTATCTGATTCTGATATGAAGATTGCAGCAAGCAAAGGGTCATCAGTTGGACATTGCCCGGGTAGCAACTTAAAGCTTGGTTCGGGGCTTGCACGCTTTAACGATATGCGTAAAGCCGGAATCAAAGTTGGACTTGGCACCGACTCTTGTTCTTCATCAAATGATCTAGATATGTTCTCGGTAATGCGCATGGCCGCCCATGTTGTAGCCCTTCGCCAATCCCCTGCCGATGTTGATCTAACTTCGATCGTGCGCGCGGCAACTATTGAAGCAGCTCACGCAGTTGGCTTAGCCGATCGCATTGGAAGTATCGAAGTTGGTAAAGAAGCGGATCTGATTTCAATTGATCTACACGCCGCTCACCTAACTCCAGTACACGATGTAAATGCGCTCTTAGTATTTGCCGCAGGTCGCGGTGATGTCACCGATGTCTGGGTTGCTGGTGATCAAGTAGTTGCTAACCGAACCAGCACCAAGATCGATCTAACAGATTTAATTGCTCGCGTTAACGTCCGAGTTAAAGCTCTGGATCCACTGCGATGAGCTTTGCTGGCAACAGCATTCTTGTTACTGGAGCCTCAGGCTTAATCGGACGAGCTTATGTTGATCGCTTTCTAGAACTAGGTTTCACCGTCTGTGCGCAAGTAAATACTGGCGAGCTACATGCACGGCCAAATTTGCATGTCATCGCCGAAGATCTTGCAGTAACCAAATCCGGAAACTCACTTGTTCAAGAGGCTCTCGCTCGCGCAGGAACGCTAGATTATGTAATCAATAACGCAGCTAACCAAGCAATTCTAGATCCGGCTGCTGCATCGCGCGCCGAGATCGAACTTATGATGCGCATAAACGTTGATGCCCCAAAAGAGATCATCGATGAATCTGCTAAATCTGGAGTACAAGTAGTTTTAAATATCTCATCCGTAGAAGCGCTTAATCCACGCGCTGGACATGAGATCTATGGCGCCAGCAAAGCAGCGTTAGATGTCTTAACGCGTTCGGCATCACGTGCACATGCGCCAATGCGCGTACTTGGACTGCGCTTAGGTTTGATCGGACGAGATGGAATTGATCAAGCTTGGCCAGAAGGCGTTGCTGCTTGGAAAGCGGCTACTCCACTTGCGCGCTATGCAACCGCTGCGGAAGTAGTTGGTGTAACTGAGTTTTTATTATCTGATGCAAATGCCTGGGCCACCGGAAGTACTTACGACTTCGACGGTGGCCTAGGCAATCACAGTTGGTAGCCCCGAAGGGATTCGAACCCTCGTAGCTGACTTGAGAAGCCAGAGTCCTAGGCCGCTAGACGACGGGGCCCTAGTACATTTTTGTCTTTCGCTGGGGTACCAGGACTCGAACCTAGACTTACTGAACCAGAATCAGCAGGGCTGCCAATTACCCCATACCCCATTACAACAGGGGTAAGAATACCCCAAAAATTAAAGCGCTATCGCCGCGGAAATTCGCGCAAGACAGGCATCTTTTCCGAGCAACTCCATAGACTCAAAGAGCGGTGGCGAAATAGTGCTGCCAGTTGTTGCGATACGAACTGCGCCAAATGCAATGCGCGGCTTAAGCCCCATCTCTTCGATAAGCGATGTGCGAAGCGCGGCTTCAATGCTTTCGTGGTTCCAAGTTGTAAGCGGTGTTAGCTCAGCGAGTGAACGCTTTAGAACATCCTTAGATGCGCTATCGGTCACCTTGGGAAGAGATGCTTCCTCAACTTTGAAATCCTTAACAAATAAGAAGCGCAACATGGCGGGAACTTCATCTAACTTAACGATGCGCTCTTGAATCAACGGTAGCGCCTGCTTAACGAGTGCGATTTCAGCATCAGAACCGGTAATTACATTTGCCTTAGTCAAGAATGGCAGTGACCACTTTAGGAAATCATCGAGAGTTAGCGCACGGATCTTGTCGCCGTTGATCGCTTCTAGCTTCTTCATATCAAAGCGAGCGGGTGATGAATGCACCTTATCGACGGTAAATAGTTCGCAGAGTTCGGCCATCGTGACATTTTCACGATCATCACCAGGTGACCAGCCAAGCAGCGCCAAGTAGTTACAGATCGCCTCTGGTAAATAACCTTGCTCGCGATACCAAGCGATAGATACTTCACCGTTGCGCTTGGAAAGCTTGGCATTGTCTTGACCCATAACGAATGGCAAGTGAGCAAAGACTGGGTAATCCTCAATCGCAACGCCCATCGCCTGATAAACGCGGATCTGGCGTGGCGTTGATGAAAGAAGATCTTCACCGCGTAATACGTGGGTGACCTTCATCAAAACATCATCGACGGCAACTGCCAAGGTATAAAGCGGTGAACCATCTGCTCGCACGAGAACGAAGTCAGGTACAAATTTGTGATCGAAGGTAACTTCGCCACGGATCTCATCTTTAAATGTAGTTGAGCCATCTGGCATGCGCATGCGGACTACTGCTTCACGTCCTTGCGCTTTATATGCCGCGATTTGCTCTGCTGTTAAATCACGGCAATGGCCGTTGTAACCAGGAGCCACATTGGCAGCGCGCTGTGCTTCGCGTACAGCCTCTAACTCATCCGGTGAGCAATAGCAGTGATAGGCATCTTTCTGATCAAGAAACTTCTGCGCCCAATGTGCGTAGATATCTAAACGCTGTGACTGTAGGTAAGGACCATTTTCGCCACCGACTTCTGGGCCCTCATCCCAATTTAAGCCGAGCCATTTAAGAGTATCTATTGCCGCTTGGATGTATTCATCAGTTACGCGAGTGGTATCGGTATCTTCGATACGGAATAAAAATGTGCCGCCTGTGTGGCGCGCATAGGCCCAATCGAAGAGCGCAGTGCGGATATTTCCAACGTGTAGGTCACCGGTTGGTGAAGGTGCAAAGCGAACTTTTACTTTTTTATTACTCACGGTTTTGCACTCACCTTATTTGTTAGTTGGCCAAGACCTTCAACGCCGACAACGACGTTGCCGCGCTCGATAAGTGGTCCGATTCCTGCTGGAGTTCCGGTAATGATTACATCGCCCGGCAACAGAGTCATGACTTGTGAAACAAAGACGACGATATCGGCGACGCTAAAGATCATCTGATCTAGCGTTGCATCTTGGCGGATCTCACCATTTACTTCTGAGAATATTCTTTGTGTACCGGGAACGAAATCAGTTTCGATCCATGGCCCGATTGGGCAGAAGGTATCAAAGCCTTTCGCGCGGGCCCATTGGCCATCGCTTCTTTGTAGCTCGCGACAAGTAACATCATTGGCCAGGGTGTAGCCGTAGATAACTTCGTTAACGCGCTCTTTTGGTACATCTTTACAGACGCGACCGATTACTACTGCTAACTCTGCTTCGTAATCAATCGTTGGCGCCATCGCCGGCCAGACAATTGTGTCTCCTGGTCCAATGACAGAGGTGTTTGGCTTAAGAAAAATAATTGGTTCTTTCGGAACTTCCGAACCCATCTCTTTTGCATGGTCGGCATAGTTCTTTCCAACAGCAACGATCTTGCTACGCGGAATAACTGGCGCTAGTAAACGAACCTTTGTTAGCTCAACCTTTGCTGCAGTCTTTGTCACGCCGTGATAGATCGGATCGCCTGAAATAACGCTGATCTGATTGTCATCTTCGAGGATGCCAAAGAGCGGGTCGGTACCTAAACCTGATTCAGGGCCTGGTGAGAAGCGAACAATACGCATTGGGCTATCTTACGCCCTGGTCACACTTCCACTTGCATCGATATGAAAGAGCGCAGCAAGAGGCGAGTGCTGCTTAATTACTGAAACTTTGCCTTCAGGTAACCCTGCATAGACAACGCCCTCGATGCCTGAAATTTGTGATGCTAAAGCAACAACAAAAACTGCTTCTACTGCATCTAGTTTTAGCTCTGGTGATTCCACATTAATTGCGACATAGGTGCGCCCGGTTGAATCGCGAAGCGCCGCCGCCTGCTTAGCGCCAGAACGCGCCAAAGTTGATGTAGCAAGGGTTGCTAACTTTTGATCTTCTGGATTATCGAAGTGATTAGCAGAAATAGGATTACTCATGTTCATCAACCTCGCCATCTTTAATCCGCTCAATAATTACTGAACTTATTTTACGGCGGCGACCTATTGGGCGCTCTGAGGTGATCGACCAGCCGAGCATCGAAATCGTGCTACCCGCGATCGGAACACGTCCCAGCTTCTGGGCCATCAAGCCACCGATCGTGTCTACATCTTCGAAATCTTCTTTATCGATTTCGATCTTTAATTCATCGGCCAGATCTTCGATATGAAGCGTTGCCTTAGCGCGCGCCTTATCTTCGGTGATCCAGGTAAATGCCTCAACGCCATCATCGAATTCGTCAGCAATCTCGCCAACGATCTCTTCAATAATATCTTCGATCGTGATGATTCCGGCAGTACCACCATATTCGTCAACGACGATCGCTAAGTGGATCTGATCGCGCTGCATCTCTTTCAGAAGTTCGGCTGCAATCTTAATCTCCGGAACAAAGACAGCAGGGCGCATATGTTGCTCAACTTTTTCAGTCGTCTCTGCTTCGTGGTGATCTAGTGCACGCTTTGCCAAATCTTTTACGTAAGCGATTCCGATAATCTTGTCGAGGTTTTCACCGACAACAGGAATGCGGGAATAACCGCTGCGCAGTGCCAGCGATAACGCCTGACGCAGGGTCTTATCGCCTTCGATCCAGACCATATCTGTACGGTGAACCATGAGTTCGCGCACCAAAGTGTCGCCGAGTTCAAATACCGAGTGGATCATCTCG
>JAIYCF010000075.1 GCA_027488165.1 Streptomycetaceae bacterium | reverse complement strand
GGTAGATTTAAAGCCAAGTAAGAGCGCATCATCGATAAATGTTGGGTATTGGATATTTAATCTACGCGCCAGAGCTTCAGCATTAACTGGATTATCTCTTGTTAAAATCCCCATAAATTGCACGTTGGGATATTGCTTGGATAGCTCAATGAGCGTTGGAATCTCAGCTCGACATGGTGAACACCAAGAAGCCCAAACATTTACTACCGCTACTTTGCCGGGGTTAAAGATAAAAGTTTTACCAGTAAGCGTCATTCCCGATAGCGTTGGCGCAGCTTTACGATCTTCTAACTTTATATTGGTAACTGCGCCGCTACCTTCAATAAAACTTTCTTCTGCAACCGAACTTCCGCCACCGCAGGCTGTCAAAGTAAAAGCGATGATCAAAAGTGGCGCGAGAGCAGAAAGTCTTTTGCGCATTACTTATTTATTCTCGGGCAGTAAATGTCCGGCTGGTTCAGAGTAGGACAACCCTGAAATAACGCCTTCGTCATCAAAATGGATGCTGGTTACCGAAGCGAGAGTGCAGATTCGCTTTCTTGGATCGTGCAACAGGGATCTACCTTCGATTGCACTTCTTAGAATCCAAATCGGTAGTTGATGAGAAACCACGATTGCGTCTTTACCGTTTGCTGCTTTACGTGCTGCAAAGACAGCGGCGAGCATGCGATTGATCTGCTCTTCGTATGGTTCTCCCCAAGATGGTTTCCAAGGGTTATATAAATGGCGCCAAGATGATGGATGCTTTAGAACTCCGCTTCCTAGTTCAAAACTCTTTCCCTCAAAGATGTTGGCCGCTTCAATCAAGCGTTCATCTGTTGTTATCTCGATACCGTGCGCACGCGCAATTGGTGCGGCAGTTTCTTGTGCACGTTGCAACGGTGAAACATGCAGTGCACCCAGGTTTATTGATTTAGACCATTCGCCAAGAGTTTCAGCCATTTGCTGTCCACGAGTTGAAAGTCTCCAACCAGGTTGGCGTCCATAGAGAATTTTCTCAGGATTCTCTACTTCTCCATGTCGCGCGACGTGAACCGTTGTACTCATAGCGCTAAGCATAAAGCGTCTGAAGGCTAAGGAATAAACGAGAAATAGCGCTGAAAATCGCTAGGGTAGTGACATGTCACTCACCGTCAGACGCGCAGCGTTCTTTGACGTCGATAACACCTTGGTTCGTGGCTCAACAATTTACTTCCTGGGCCGCGGCATGTACCAACGCGGTTTCTTCACTAAATCAGATATTTCGCGATTTGTACTAGCCAACCTGAGATTTAGATTAACAGGGACTGAAAAGCAAGATGAGATAAATCGTTTTCAAAAATCGGCGCAAGACTTTATCGGCGGACATAATGTTTCTGATATTCGTGCCGTAGCGCAAGATATATATGACGAGTACGTATCTCCTTCTCTCTGGGAAGGAACAATCGAAATTGCTCAAGCGCACTTGAATGATGGCGTTGAAGTTTGGCTGGTTACTGCAGCTCCTGAAGATATGGCGACTTTGATTGCCGAGAGACTTGGTTTTACTGGCGCACTTGGCAGCAAGGCGGCGATAGTTGATGGCCATTACACCGGTGCGATGAACGGCCCGCTCTTGCACGGAAAAGAGAAAGCAATCGCGATTCAAGAGATTGCTAAAGAACGTGGCTTTGTCTTAGCAGATTGTTTTGGATACTCCGATAGTCACAACGATCTACCTTTACTTCAAACCGTTGGGCACCCATCAGCAATTAATCCAGATGCAAAGTTAAGAATTCGCGCACTTAAGGAACATTGGCCGATCCATGATTTCCGCAGGATGCGCTTTTTAAATAGATTGCTCGGCCCACTTGTCTCACGCGCTGCCTGGCTCGGAACTCGCCTAACTCCGCGCAGAAAATCCAGATAACTCTTACAGTTCGCGCGAAGCAGCCACTTGCCAGTAATGTAGGCAAGTTATGGAAACGCGCTCCTTTGCAGATTACTTACGTACCTTGGATGACGCTGCCCTAATTTCGCTCTTTGCCCATCGCCCAGATTTAGTAACGCCGGTTCCACCTGATGTGGCATCGCTTGCAGTGCGCGCATCTTCAGCTCCGAGTCTGGCGCGCGCTATTGATGCGTTAAACGCTTGGCAATATCAAGTACTTGAGGCGTGTGCGATCTCTGCAGAACCATTCACAGAGAAAACCATTGCAGCGCTAACCGATAAAGCAGCTCTCTTTGTTCTTCCGGGTCTGCTCGAACGTGGACTGATCTTTCAGGGTAAAGATGGTTTCTATATTCCGACCACCGTTCGCGAAGTTCTCGGCAATGAAATTCAAGGACTCGGTCCGCACACTGTTGTTAAGTTAAATCTAAAGAAGTTGGATGAAGCTCCTCCTGCAGCTAAGAAAGCGTTGGAGGCGATGGTCTGGGGTCCACCGCGCGGAACTGTTGCCGATGTAAAGAAGCCTGGCGCGGGCGTTGCTTGGTTACTTGAAAATAACTTCGTGGTTGCTGCCAATACCAAAACTGTTTTATTAGTACGCGAAGTTGCATTAGCGCTTCGCGGTGGCAAGTTACATAGAGATCTACAGATTCAAGCACCCGCGCTAAAGACTGAGAAGCGCGATCTAAAGAGCGTTCAGTTAGCTGCGATGGCAAATATCACCACCTTCTTAAGATGGACCGAAGAAGTTTTAAACTTCTGGGCGCAAGAACCCGCTGATGCGCTGCGATCAGGTGGCTTAGGTGTTCGCGACTTGAAGGTGCTTTCAACACATCTGGGCGTTGATACATCTTGTGCGGCATTTATCGCAGAGGTTGCTTATCTTTCAGGGTTAGTAACCATTGATGCTGACGATCGAATTCTTCCAACAACACAATTTGATATCTGGCTAATGCAAACTCCATCAGCAAAGTGGCAAGCGCTGGTTTCCGCTTGGCTAATTACATCTCGAGTAAGCGGGCTAGTAGGTAAAGATGAAAGCAAAAACGTTGCACCACTTGGCCCCGAATTAGATCGCGTATCTGCAGCGCCGATCCGAAAGTTAACGCTTCGCTTACTTGCTGAAAACCCATCTGTGGCACCTGAGTTCGACTCTTTCGCAGCTCTGGCGGGATGGCATATGCCGGCTAAGCGCAGCAACGGTATTCCTACAGAGTATTTGCAATGGACCCTGCGCGAATCAGAATGGCTTGGAATAACTGGCCAAGGAGTTATCTCTAAATAT
>JAIYCF010000062.1 GCA_027488165.1 Streptomycetaceae bacterium | reverse complement strand
CTAATAACTATTTCTTATAACCCTGATGTGACTGGGGGAGAGCTAAACCAATTTCTAAATGTCCTTTGGGGAAATGTTTCACTCTTTCCCGGCGTAAAGATTGTTGATTTAAAACTTCCTTATTCTTTTCTTGCCAGATTCTCCGGCCCACGTTTTGGAATTAGCGGATTACGTGAATTACTTGGTGCGGAATCTCGCCCGCTTGTATCAACTGCTTTAAAGCCAATGGGATCTGATGCCAAGACTCTGGCAGAAATGGCACGCACTTTAGCTTTAGCAGGATTTGATTTGATTAAGGATGACCACAGCCTGGCAAATCAGCCATGGGCAACTTGGAAGGATCGCGTCACCTTAATCTCTCGCGCAGTCAGAGAAGCTAACGAGGCAACTGGTGGAAGATCTGTTTACGCGCCAAGCCTTAACCTTCCCTTCGATCAAATAGTTGATGCGGCGCACACCGCAAAAGAGCTAGGCGCTGGCGCTCTTCTTATCTTGCCGGGAATCACTGGTTTTGATTCGCTACGAAAGATTGCAGAAGATGACTCAATCGCGCTTCCAATTCAGGGCCATCCTTCAATGTTGGGTTCACTTATAACTTCGCAAGCTGAAGGAATTTCTCATGGAATTGTTCTGGGAACTCTAATGAGGCTTGCTGGCGCAGATATTACGATTTTCCCAAATATAGGTGGACGTTTCGCCTTCACTAGCGAGCACTGCTTGGATGTCACAGAACGTTCGCGTGAGAAATTAGGAACCTTAAAGCCAATCTTTGTCTCACCTGCTGGCGGAATGAATTTAGAGCGCATTCCAGAGATGTTAAAGATGTACGGCCATGACAGTGCGCTACTTATTGGTGGCGCGCTTTCTCGTGGAAACCTGGCAGATAACGCGGCTCGCATGTGTGAATTGGTACGCGCCTACTAAACTTAACCACATCATGTGGAAGAAGATAAGAAAGTTATTTGCGGATCGTCGGGTCTGGGTCCGCCAGATTCTGGTTGCCGGCTTAGCTGGGGCAGTTGCTTGGCAAGTCGGTGATTTGCTGGTCGAAGATGGCGGCGTCGTAGCGGCAATTGTCTGCACCTTATCTATCCGCATTTCTCTACATAAATCAGTTCGCGAAGGCTTTGGCCAGATTGTCGGAACTGCAATCGGTGCCTCAGTAGCGCTATTGAATGTTTCGATTTTTGATTTTGGTTTTATTGCAGTTGGTCTGACGGTAATTTTCTGTGCGGTTGTCGCGCGCGCACTTCACTTAGGTGAAGTAGCTTCTGTAAACGTTCCTGTAACTGCGCTAATTGTTATTGGACCCGGAATCAGTGGCACCACTGCAGCACACCGCCTTGGTTCAACGCTAATCGGCGCTGCCATCGCGATTGTTTTTTCTTACTTCTCTCATGCAAAAACGCCAGTCGGCCGGGCTATTGATCAGATAACCGATGTCTCGGCAAAGGCGGCAGAACTTCTAGCACGCATGTCTGAAGGAGTTGCCGCCGGTTATACCCAGAAAGAAGCCGGCAACTGGTTAGCAAAAGCGCGCTTGTTAATGGAAGCTGTTCCTGCAATTCGCGCCCAATCAGTTGAAGCTCGCGGGCATGCGCGTTGGTTTCCAACTGCCGAAAAAGATGAAGCTGAGGAAGTTTATATTCAAGGCATTGCAATTGAGCACACACTCGTACAGGTCCGCACAATTGCCCGCACTCTATTTGATTCAGCGGTAAGTGGCGGTATTGCAGACTCCACCAAGAAACAGATCGCAGTTGCGCTATCTGCCGCGAGCTATGCCATATCCGCCAAGATTGATGAAGATGAAGAATTTGAAACTACAACCACGGCAACAGATGATGCGCGCGAAGCGGGAGCAGCGCTGGCCGAATCTTTAATTGAAGATGCTAAAGATGCCGACCAAGAACAGATCATTCGCGGGCTTTCCATGGTCGCCAATATCGAACGAATTGCAGATTCACTTGATCAGAACTCTCCGGCTTTAAAGGATGTGATCACTCCGGATGAACCGGCTCATGCAAAGGTGATGGCGGTATCTCCGATAGATCAGACTTTGAAGCTCAATAAGCGCATTACCAAGAGGGTTAGAGGAGTTATCCGGAAGTACTTCTAAGAAACTTGGCGATTTGCAATATACCCCTAGGGGTATGCTAGATTAACTCCCTAAGCACTCAAAGAAGGAGTTAGTTATGTGTTCTCGAGTTACTTGCCAGCAATGCAAGAAATACACCTGGTCTGGCTGCGGTCAGCATATTGATGATGCTCTTGCCGGTGTTCCAGAAGATCAAATTTGTAAGTGCCAGGGCTAAAGATGGCCAAAGCATCTCCAACTCATATCCTGCAAGATCAGGATCAAATTGATGCGATCGCAAAGCGTATGAAGCGCGCACAAGGCCAGATGGGTGCCGTTGTTCGCATGCTCGAAGAAGGCCGAAACTGTGAAGACTTGGTTATGCAGCTCGCAGCGATAAATAAGGCAGTCACAACTTCTGGCTTCACCTTGATTTCAGCAAGTCTCAAAGAATGTATTGAAGAAAATCAAAACAACAGCCAAGCAGTGACTGAAAAGCTACAGAAGCTTTTCTTAAGTTTGGCATAAAGGAAAACATGAAAAAGAAATTAGCAATCATCTTGAGTTCACTCCTACTCCTTTCTGCATGTAGTTCTGCATCAACTGGAGATTTAAATGCCCAAGAATTTCAAGCGAAGACCCAAGAAGCGGGCGTAATCACGCTAGATGTGCGTACCCCGGGCGAGTTCATGGAAGGGCATTTAGTAAATGCCATAAACATTGATGTTGAGAATCCTAGTTTTGCGTCAGAAATTGCAAAGCTAGATAAATCAGCGACTTATGCGGTGTATTGCCGAAGCGGACGTAGATCTGCCAACGCGATCTCAACGATGAAAGATGCCGGATTTACCAACATGTTTAATCTAAATGCTGGCGTCCAAGAGTGGGCTCAAGCCGGACTTCCATTGGTAACAAATTAATGAAGATAGTAATAATTGGTGGCGTTGCAGGCGGAATGTCTGCGGCAACTCGCGCTCGACGCTTAGATGCCAGCGCTGAAATTATCGTTCTTGAAAAGAGCGGCCACGTTTCATACGCAAACTGCGGCCTTCCTTATTACGTAGGTGGAGTAATTGAAGAAGAGAAGGACTTGCTTCTTCAAACCCCGGAAAGCCTGCATGCGCGCTTTCGTTTAGATGTTCGCATCTCCAGCGAAGTTACCGTGATAAATCGAGCTAGTAAGACGGTCTCGGTGCGCAATCTGCTGACTAAAGAACTTTCTGAGATTAGCTACGACAAATTAATCCTCAGTCCTGGTGCTTCACCTATTGTGCCGCCAATCCCTGGTGTCGAGCGTGCCATGACTCTGCGCACCGTTGAAGATGTGGAACGCATAACCAACCGCGTACACGAAAAGCCTGCCAATGCTGTTGTTATCGGTGGAGGTTTTATTGGAGTAGAGATTGCTGAAAATCTAATTCATCGCGGAATAAAGACTGCTTTAGTTGAAGCAATGCCACAGGTTCTTGCACCTCTTGATCCAGAGATGGCATCACTTGTTGCAAAGGAAATGGCTCTTCAAGGTGTAGAACTTCATCTTGCAGACGGTGTTTCAACAATTGATCCAACAACGGTAACTCTCACAAGTGGTGCGGTTTTGCCAGCAGATTTAGTGATTCTTGCAATCGGCGTTCGCCCGGATACATCTCTGGCGAAGGCAGCAGACATCAAGGTTGGTACACGTGGCGGGATTGAAGTTGATGACTTTAATCGAACCAGCGATCCCGATATCTACGCGGTTGGCGATGCTGCTGAAAAAGTTGATGCTCTTGATGGAGAGGCAACACTTGTTCCACTTGCTAATTTAGCTAATCGTCATGGTCGCGTTGCAGCGGATCATATTTCAGGTTTGATTACACGCCCTGTAAAAACCATAGGTACTGCCATTGTTAAAGTCTTTGATTTAATGATTGCAACAACTGGCTGGAACGAGAAGCGGCTATCTGCCGATGGGCGCCCATTTATGGCGATTCACACCCACCCAAATTCACATGCTGGTTATTACCCAGATGCGAAACAAATGGCGCTAAAACTTCTCTTTGATCCAACAACAGGAGAAATCCTTGGCGCACAAGGAGTAGGAATCGAAGGTGTAGATAAGCGTATCGATGTAATTGCCACAGCCATCCGTGGAGACATTACAGCGCCAGAACTAGCAGATCTAGAACTCGCATATGCACCACCATTTGGCTCGGCCAAAGATCCAGTAAATATGTTGGGCTATATCTCGGAAAATCTAATTTCTGGATTACTGGAGACTGCACAATGGAATCAGATCGATAGTTTCGTCGAAAAGGGTTTTGATCTAATTGACGTTCGCTCAGCTGAAGAATTTTCCAGAGGCTCGATTCCAGGCGCAGTCAGCATGCCAATTGATGAGATCAGAGATCGAATTTCCGAACTCACAAAAAAGAACATTTTGGTTAACTGCCAAGTTGGTCAACGTGGACACACCGCAACTATGTTGCTTAAGGAACTTGGATTTAACGCTATAAATCTAGATGGGGGATACCTCACCTGGAGTAATTCACCAATCGCAAATAAGGAGAAAGCACATGTGTAGCCGTACAGCTTGTAGAAAATGCGGAAAGCCTTCATGGTCTGGATGCGGAAACCATATTGAAGTCGCACTAAAAGGCGTTCCAAAGAGTGAACGCTGCCAAGGACATGCCAACGATCCAAAAGAACCCGGGTTTTTCTCTAAGTTATTTCGCAAGTAGTCTGGGCTTATGAAAGCAATTCAGATCACCAAATTTGGCGGCCCAGAAGTACTAGAACTTGTTGAACTTGCAGATCCAGTGCCAAGCGAATCTGAAGAGTTAATCGATGTCACTTGTATCGGAATCAACTATGCCGATACCCACCAAACTGAAAACTCTTATCTTTCCAAGCAAGAACTCCCGCTAATTCCTGGTTTGGAAGTTGTAGGCAAGACCCAATCTGGCCGACGTGTACTAGCAAGTGCAAGTTCTGGGGGATACGCCCAGAAAGTTGTTGCACATAAAGCGATGTGCGTTGATATTCCTGATTCAGTTAGTGACGGACAAGCTGTTGCCATGTTGGTTCAGGGAACAACGGCTTGGCATATTTTAAAAACTATGGCGCACGTTAAGCCTGGTGAAACTGTTGTTGTACAAGCAGCCGCAGGTGGAGTTGGCTCAATTGCAATTCAACTTGCAAAGATGTGGGGTGCAAAGGTAATTGCTGTTACTTCAAGTGATGCCAAGAATGTTTTAGCTAAATCACTTGGCGCAGATGCAGTTGTCGATGCAAATTCAACAGATCTTCCCGCTGCGATGATGGCTGCTAATGGCGGAAAGAAAGTAGACATTGTTTTAGAGATGGTTGGCGGAAAAACTTTTGATGCCAGCCTTGAAGTACTTGCACCTTTTGGTCGGTTAATTACCTACGGAATGGCTTCACGTACTGCGCCAACTCCAATTCATCCAGGCGCACTCATGGGCGGATCAAAAACTGTTGCAGGTTTCTGGTTGGCTCATTGCTTTGGAAAGAAAGAGTTAATGGGAGATGTTCTAACCGAGCTATTTGCGCTGATTTCATCAGGTGCGCTAAAACCAGTAATCGGTGCAACTTATGGTTTATCTGAGGCAAAAGCCGCTCATGAAGCGATGCTGGCTCGGGCTACAACCGGCAAAGTCACGCTTGATCCTGCTCGCTAATTTTTAACTTTCCGCGCACCTGTCGTACACTCACACCTCTACCTATTGCCCCCCTAGCTCAGTCGGTAGAGCGTTTCCATGGTAAGGAAAAGGTCACCGGTTCGATTCCGGTGGGGGGCTCGAAAGTGCACAACCCTTGGCGGGGTAGCTCAGCTTGGTAGAGCAAGCGGCTCATAATCGCTGTGTCGTGGGTTCAAATCCCGCCTCCGCTACTAGTTCGACCAGCAGTTGGAAGTTAAATAAGCGTGAATTTCGCGCAACGAGATCGCTCAGGTAACCTAAGCGCCTCGTAACAAACCGATAGAAGGAGCAAGACCATGGCAAGCAAGAGCGCGGACGTACGTCCAAAGATCACCATGGCATGCGTTGACTGCAAAGAGCGCAACTACATTACAAAGAAGAACCGCCGCAACGATCCAGACCGCATGGAACTCAAGAAGTTCTGTCCACGTTGCAAGTCTTCAACTCTTCACCGCGAAACTCGCTAATGCTCGCACCCGATTCTGTCGGGCGCACCTTCGCTGGTGCTGATTCAATCTCTATTTCGCAATCAGAAATCGATGCCTTCGCTGCCGTAATTGGCGAGACCGATACTTCTATTGCACCTCCAACTTTTACGATTCGTATCTCTTTAGATCAGTTCCAAAATATTCTCACTCAGCCTGAAATCGGTTTGGACTGGTCACGCCTTGTCCACGGCGATCAAAAGTTTGAAATCTTCGCACCAGTTAAGGCCGGGGATTCACTTAGCTGTTCGGCAACTATCGAGAGCTACCGCATCGCTGCCGGCAATGAAATCGTTAGCGTTCGCTCTGACCTACATCGCGGTGCTGAGTTAGTTGTTTCATCTTGGTCAACTTTGGTGGTGCGCGCATGACATCAAAGATTGAAGTTGGCTTCGCAATTCCAGAGCGCGTTGTACTTATAGATCGTCAGATGCTTAAGGCCTATGCCGATGCATCAGGTGATCAAAACCCGATTCACCAAAATGAAGAATTCGCGCTCTCGGTAGGTCTACCAAATGTAATTGCCCACGGAATGTTGACTATGGCGCTCGTCGGTAAATATGTCACGGATTGGTCTGGCGGCACAGCCAGCGTTAAAGAATTCGGCGCACGCTTTATCAAGCCGGTGATTGTTCCCGCGGGTGAGAAAGTTGATTTAACTATCAACGGCACCGTAACCGAAGTTTCGGGAGATCAAATCAAAGTGGACCTCGTTGCAACTTCTGCCGGCGTAAAAGTGCTGGGTATGGCCAAGGCTGTCGTAATCAAGAAATGACAGCGAAGAGTAAAGAAGAGTTAGCGCAGGAAAGACTCGATGCGCGTGCCGCCAAGGATTTTGCAAAGGCTGATCAACTACGCGATCAGATTGCCGCGCTTGGCTTTGAAGTAATTGATGTCGCAGGCGGCTTTGAATTCCGCGCTAAAGAACGTTTCCCGACTTTTGCATCTACCCGTGACTTACGCCCGATAAAGATAAATGGCGATATTGCTATTGCCATGATCATTGATGGATTTACGGCAGATGCCGCTGAAACTGTGCGCACGATAAAGACCCATACAAAGACCCCGGTTATCGCTTTAGTAATTGGAGATCCTGCCGAGCTTGCCGATGAGATCGATACACAATTTCAATTGATTGCAATAACTGAAAATTTTGGCTGGGGCGAGAACGCTAATGCACTGCTCAAAAACATCTCTTCTAAGTACTTGGTGATCATGGATCCATCAACGCGATTTACTGGCGATGCCATGGCACCCGTCCTTGCTGAAATCAGTAAGGGAGAATTCAGCGCCGTTGGTTGGCGCGGGGGACTTGTTAATACTGATGATGAATGGCGCAGCGTTGACGATAAAGGCGCCGGCGAAGTTGATGTCTTATTTAGTTACTTTTTGGCGATTAACTGCCTAGATGCCACAAATGCTGGTGGATTTAACAATCGTGCTATTTATTACCGTAACGCTGATATCGAATTTTCTCTGCGCTTGCGCCATGCCAATGGACGTTTATTGCAGATGGAACTACCACTCGAACAAGCGCGCCATCATGGTTATTACGACACAGATGAAGAATTTCGCGAAGTTCAATCGAAGAAGAATTACGACCGGATCCTCGAGCGCTTTAGAGGCAAGAGCGCAATCTTGTCCCCACGCAGGTAACCTGTACTCATGGCCGAACTTCGTCACTACACAAGCTTGCGCGTTGGCGGCCCTGCCAAAAAATTCGTTGATGCACATAACGAAAAAGAGATCATCGCCGCAATTGAAGCAGCCGGCGATACCCCAGTCCTGATCATCGGTGGCGGCACCAATATCTTGGTCGCAGATAATGGATTTGATGGCACCGTAATCCGCATAACTAATCGCGCACTTGAAGCCGAAATCGATGCCTGTAGCGGTGCAACGCTTTCAATCGGTGCGGGCGAAAACTGGGATGACTTTGTTAAGTCCACAATTGCCCGCGGCTTTGCCGGCTTAGAAACCTTAAGTGGAATTCCCGGAACAGTCGGCGCATCACCAATTCAAAATATTGGCGCCTATGGCCATGAGGTAAGTGAATTCATCACGCGCGTGCGCACATATGATCGCGAGAAGAAAGAGATTAAAACTTTCACCAATGGAGAATGCGACTTCTCATATCGAAATTCATACTTCAAATCTCATCCTGGTCGCTACGTTGTTATCGAAGTTCAGTTCCAGCTTCGCATGGGCGTTGAAACCACACCTATTACCTATGCAGAACTTGCTACCAAATTAGGCATTGCCGTTGGTGAGAAGGCTCCAGTAGCGGCAGCTCGTAAAGCCGTCCTTGAACTCCGTGCCGCAAAAGGCATGTTGTTAAATCCCAGCGATCGCGATTCGTGGTCAGCCGGATCTTTCTTTACAAATCCAATCGTTACCGCAGAAGTTGCTGCGAAGTTGCCTGCATCAGCACCTCGTTGGCCGCAAGCAGATGGAAAAGTTAAGACAAGTGCTGCATGGCTGATTGAGAACTCAGGAATTAAAAAGGGAGATACCTTCGGGGGAGCGCGCGTATCAACTAAACACGTGCTTGCGCTAACAAACGCTGCAAATGCAACCGCGCAAGATATTGCGTCTCTTGCCAAGAGCGCCCAGCAACATGTTCAGGATAAGTTCGGAATTACCTTAGAACCTGAAGTAAATCTGATTGGGCTTAACCTTCAGTAATTAGCTTCTTGATACGGCCGATACCTTCGACGATATCTTCATCGCTAGTTGCATATGAGAATCGCAAGTAACCAGATGGACCAAATGCTTCGCCTGGAACTGCAGCAACTTCAACTTCTTCCAGGATTAACGTTGCAAGTTCTGCAGAGGTCTTAGGAGTCTTGCCGCGGATAGTTGTTCCGAGAACGCCCTTAACTGATGGATAAACATAGAAAGCGCCAGTTGGTGTTGGGCAGACAAATCCTGGAATCTCATTGAGTAATCCAACAATTAACTTACGACGGCGATCAAATGCTTCGCCCATCTTGTGAACTGCAGAGAGATCACCAGTAAGGGCGGCAATTGCTGCGCGTTGTGAAACGTTAGATACGTTTGAAGAAAGGTGTGACTGCAAGTTTGTTGCTGCCTTGATCGCATCCTTTGGACCGATCATCCAGCCCACACGCCAACCTGTCATTGCATAAGTCTTGGCAACGCCGTTGATGATGATGCAGGTATCGGCAAGTTCTGGAACAAGTACTGGCATTGATGGGGCAGTCGCACCGTCGTATAGCAAGTGCTCGTAAATTTCATCTGCGATAACCCAAATATTATTTTTAACCGCCCATTGACCAATTGCCTTGACTTGCTCTGGCGAATAAACCGATCCGGTTGGGTTAGATGGTGAGCAGAATAAAAGCGCTTTGGTCTTTGGCGTACGAGCGGCCTCTAGTTGTTCAACTGTTACCAAATAATTTTGTGATTCATCAGCGAAGATTTCAACTGCTTTTCCGCCAGCAAGTTGCACGCACTCTGGATAAGTTGTCCAGAAAGGTGATGGAAGAAGTACTTCATCACCTGGATCAATGATTGTGGCAAATGCCTGGTAAACGGCTTGCTTGCCTCCATTAGTTACAAGTACTTGATCAGCAGTGATTTCATAATTTGAATCACGCTTTGTCTTGGCAACAATTGCCTCACGCATTTCAGGTAATCCTGCTGCGGGCGTGTAGCGATGATTTGCTACTACTTTTGTTGCTGCAGCAGCTGCCTCAACGATGTAATCAGGAGTAGGAAAATCTGGTTCGCCTGCGCCAAATCCAATTACTGGACGGCCGGCGGCCTTAAGCGCCTTTGCCTTTGCATCTACCGCCAAAGTGGCTGATTCTGCGATTGCTGAAATTCGTGCGGAAACTCTGCTCATAGGCGAAGTCTGCCCTATGCGCGGCCAGAATTGAGCGCGAGTTTTACCTACCCCCCTTTGACCCTCTACACTTCGACGCTCACGAGGATTTGCAAATCCCTAGGGTTTCGCCATGCTCTCGCGAAGGGCAGTAGCTCAATTGGCTAGAGTTGCCGTCTCCAAAGCGGCCGGTTGGGGGTTCGAGTCCCTCCTGCCCTGCAAGTTGTTTTAAAGAGAAGTTTTAAAAGTTTTACAAGACGCACAATCGATTGAAAGGAACGACGATGACAGAGTCAACAGAACAAGTTGCCGAGAAGCTCGGTCTATTTGCGCGCGTTGGCCTTTTCTATCGCCAAATCGTTTCTGAACTTACCAAGGTAGTTTGGCCAACACGTAAGCAACTGAGCACATACACAGCAGTTGTAATGGTCTTCGTAACCTTCGTAATCGCAGTCGTTTCTATCTTTGACTTGGTAATCACCAAGCTTGTCTTCTGGGTATTTGGGTAAGGGATAAAAATGACCGAGAACCAGACACCTGATGCTTTCGAAGCAGCGCTCGCGGCAAATGCCGACGAGATCGTTGCTGAGGTTGCTACACCAGAAATCGTTGAGGAAGTAGTTCTCACCGATTCATCTGTTGATGACCTTGCGCTCGCCAGCGATGAAGATGGCGATCTTGAATCAGATGAAAACGATCCAAATGCAGAATTCCGTCGCACCCTTCGCGCAGCGATCGGCGACTGGTACGTAATCCACTCATACGCAGGTTACGAGAAGAAGGTTCGCGACAACCTCAACAACCGCAAAGTTTCACTTCACATGGAAGATTACATTTTCCAGATTGAAGTTCCTGAAGAAGAAGTTATGGAAATCAAGAACGGCCAGCGCAAGCAGGTTAAGCGCAATATCTACCCAGGCTACGTTCTTGTTCGCATGGAGCTAACAGACGAGTCTTGGTCTGCAGTTCGCAATACTCCAGGCGTTACAGGCTTCGTCGGAAACGCACATCACCCAAGCCCACTAAGCATGGATGATGTAGAAAAGATTCTTGCTCCACGCCCTGTTAAGAAATCTGACAAGGCCGATATCCGCGTCGTTGATTTCGAAGTTGGCGAGTCAGTCACCGTTATGGATGGCCCATTTGCAACGCTTCCTGCATCAATCTCCGAGATCATGCCTGAGCAAGCAAAGCTCAAGGTTCTTGTTTCAATCTTCGGACGCGAAACACCAGTAGAACTTTCATTTGCACAAGTACAGAAGATTTAATTACCGGAAAAACTAGAAAAGGAATAACAAAATGGCACCAAAGAAGAAGGCAACCGGATTCATCAAGTTGCAGATCCAAGCTGGCGCAGCAACACCTGCACCACCAGTAGGTCCTGCCCTTGGTCAGCATGGTGTCAACATCATGGAGTTCGTGAAGGCTTACAACGCTGCCACTGAATCTCAAAAGGGTCAGATCATTCCAGTAGAGATCACTGTCTACGAAGATCGCTCATTCACTTTTATCACCAAGACTCCACCAGCATCTCGTCTGATCTTGAAGGCTGCCGGAGTTGAAAAGGGATCACCTGTTCCACACAAGACCAAGGTTGCAAATATCACCATGGCTCAGGTTCAGGAGATCGCAAAGGTCAAGATGGCTGACCTCAATGCAAATGACATTGATGCAGCAAGCAAGATCATCGCCGGTACTGCTCGCTCAATGGGTATCACTGTCGGTTAATTAAATTTCTACTTCTCACCGTGAGAAGTAGATGTGGGAGAACCTCGCTGGTTCGCTAACCACAACCACTAGCTAAATCGAAAGATTTAGGAATGAGGAAGAAATGAAGCGCTCAAAGAAATACACAGCGGCAGCAGAGAAGGTAAAGAAAGACCACCTTTACACACCGCTTGAGGCAGTAACACTTGCCAAAGAGACAACAACAACTAAGTACGACTCAACTGTAGAAGTTGCACTCGTTCTTGGCGTAGATCCAAAGAAGGCCGATCAAGCAATTCGCGGAACAGTTAACTTGCCACATGGCACAGGAAAGACTGCTCGCGTTCTTGTATTCGCAAACGGAGAGCGCGCTGATGAAGCTCGCGCAGCTGGTGCAGATATCGTCGGTGGAGATGAACTCATTGAAGAAGTTTCAAAGGGTCGCTTGGACTTCGATGCAGTTGTTGCAACACCAGATTTGATGGGTAAGGTCGGTCGCCTCGGTAAAGTTCTTGGAACACGCGGACTTATGCCAAACCCAAAGACCGGAACAGTTACAACCGATGTAAGAAAGGCAGTTAATGACATCAAGGGCGGAAAGATTGAATTCCGTATTGATAAGAACTCAAACCTTCACTTCATCATCGGTAAGTCATCATTTACTGCAGCTCAGCTTGCAGATAACTATGCAGCAGCTCTCGATGAAGTTCACCGCGCAAAGCCAAACTCATCAAAGGGTCGCTACATCGCAAAGGCTGTTGTCTCAACAACTATGGGACCTGGAATCCAAGTAGATCCAAACTTGGTTCGCGAACCTTCAGCTAACTAATCCATTTAAGAAAAATCCGGCCCCGGCGGGCTTGGGACTTGCTCGTTAAAGTCCCTTCGCACCACCGGGAGCCGGATTTTTTATGCTCGGATTTGACCCGAAAAGCGGGCAAGCCTTAAGGTTGCCCCATAACCAAAGACCGCAGGTCTGATTCGCAAGAATCAGATAATTGAGGAATCTCAGCCCGCGTAGGTGTTCACATTAATCCGTGCGCATTTACGCGTCACGGATTTTTTTATTGCCTGAGGTCGCCGGAAATAAAGTGGCTATAGAGCGCAAGCGTCCATAGCCAATCAAACTAGCGAAAGGTGAACCGAATGGCTCGCCCAGTAAAAGAAGCAGCAGTTGCTGAACTGACTGAAGATTTCAAGTCAGCTAATGCAACATACCTAACCGAATACCGCGGTCTAACCGTGACTTCGATGAAGGAATTGCGCCGCAGCCTTGGTGCAGACACCAAGTACAGCGTCGTTAAGAACACCCTTACAAAGATTGCAGCAAAGAACGCCGGCGTAGATATATCTGATGATCTACTTGTTGGTCCTTCAGCACTTGCATTCATCAAGGGCGATCCAATTGATGCAGCTCGTAATCTAAAGAACTTCCAGAAAGAGAACCCACTTCTTGTTGTTAAGGGTGGAATCTACGAAGGCAAGTTCGTTACAACTGCAGAAATCATGCAGCTTGCTGATCTCGAGTCCCGTGAGGTTCTCTTGGCAAAGCTTGCTGGTGCAATGAAGGGATCGCTTGCTAAGACAGCGCGTATCTTCGATGCACTTCGCATCAAGATGGAAGCTGGTGCACCAGTTGCAGCAGCACCAGCAGCTGTGGTTGAAGCCCCAGCCGCTCCAGCAGTAGAAGAAGCAGCTCCAGCTGCTGAAGCAACTGCAGAAGTAACAGAAGAAGTTGTCGCTGAAGTTGCTGCAGAAGCAACAGATGCAGCAGAAACTCCAGCGGAATAAAGAAAAGGAAAATATAAAATGGCAAAGCTCTCATCAGCAGATCTAATGGCTCAGTTCAAGGAAATGACACTTGTCGAACTTTCAGAGTTCGTTAAGGCATTCGAAACTGAATTCGATGTAACAGCAGCAGCTCCAGTAGCAGTTGCAGCAGCAGGTGGCGCAGCAGCAGGTGGCGCAGCAGATGCTGGACAAGATGAATTCACAGTTATCCTCGAAGATGCAGGCTCACAGAAGATTGCAGTGATCAAGGAAGTTCGTAACCTCAATTCAAGCCTTGGCTTGAAGGAGGCAAAGGACCTTGTTGATGCAACTCCAGCAACTCTTCTTGAGAAGGCAAACAAGGAGACAGCAGAGAAGGCAAAGGCAGCTCTCGAAGCAGCTGGCGCAAAGGTCACACTTAAGTAAGTTTTCGCTTACTAAAAATCCCTTCGGCTGGGCCGGGGACTTGCTCGATAAAGTCCCCTCACCCATCCGAAGGGATTTTTTTGCGCTCCAAGGGACGGCCCGTAGGGGATTTTCTTTCCACAATCGCCTGACAAAGGGGACGGTTAGGGGGTATAACCGGCCGGTTGGACAGGCCGAGGGGGTGAGCGATACCCTTGCCGTTCGCATAAATCTTCTATGGTCAGGGCATATAGCGGCTGAGACCTAATAGTTGTGCGTTCTCGCACTTTGTGAATCGACATTGTTAAAAAAATAATGTCGTAAGTAAACATTGTCTGGAAGGACATCTCTTGGCCGCGAAAAAGAATTCTATAGCTCCGCAACGTATTTCATTCGCCAAGATCCGCGAACCCCTAGAAGTTCCAAACCTATTAGCGCTCCAAGTTGAGAGCGTTGACTGGCTATTGGGTAACGACTTGTGGCGTTCACGTCTTGCGCAATCAACAAATACAAATCGTGGAGAACTTCCATCAAAATCAGGTTTAGAAGAAATCTTCGAAGAAATTTCACCGATCGAAGATTTCCAGGGCACTATGTCGCTCTCATTCCGCGATCACCGCTTCGAGCCACCTAAGTATTCAATCGAAGATTGCAAAGAACGCGATATGACTTACTCGCAGCCACTCTTCGTGACTGCTGAATTCACCAATAACGAAACCGGTGAAATTAAGTCACAGACTGTCTTCATGGGTGACTTCCCTGTAATGACAAAGCGCGGAACATTTGTAATTAACGGAACCGAGCGCGTTGTTGTTTCACAGCTCGTACGTTCACCAGGTGTTTACTTCGAACGCACAATCGAAAAGACATCAGATAAAGATGTATTCACTTCAAAGATCATCCCAAGCCGCGGCGCTTGGCTTGAATTCGAAGTTGATAAGAAAGATCTCGTCGGTGTTCGCATCGACCGTAAGCGTAAGCAATCAGTAACTGTTTTCTTGAAGGCACTTGGTTGGACTGAAGAACAAATTCTTGAAGAGTTTGGTGACTTCGAATCAATGCGTGCAACTCTTGAAAAAGATACAGTCAAGACACAAGATGAAGCGCTGCTAGATATCTACCGCAAGCTTCGTCCGGGCGAGCCACCAACTAAGGAAGCTGCTCAAAACCTTATCGAGAACCTCTATTTCAATGTAAAGCGCTATGACTTGGCCAAGGTCGGTCGCTTTAAGGTAAATAAGAAGCTCGGTCTTGATCAAGAACTTTCACAGAGCATTCTTACAATCTCTGACATCGTTGCAACGCTTCGCTACCTCGTAGCGTTACACCGCGGCGATCTCACAATGGATTACGGCCGTGAAGTACGTGTTGAAAAGGACGATATCGATCACTTCGGTAACCGTCGCCTTCGTACCGTTGGTGAATTGATTCAGAACCAGGTTCGTATCGGTCTCTCACGTATGGAACGTGT
>JAIYCF010000041.1 GCA_027488165.1 Streptomycetaceae bacterium | reverse complement strand
ACATTTGAAGATGGAACACCCGAGCAGTTCGAAATTTCTGTAAAGGCGATGAAGGATGCGTATCTAATTGCCTACGACAGTTACAAAAAGATGCTTGATGCGGGTGTGGCACGTGAAGTGGCACGTGTAGTTCTGCCTGTTGCTACTTATTCATCGATGTATGTCTCCATGAATGCGCGCGCCTTAATGAACTTTCTCTCACTTCGCACGGCTCGTGAAGGTTCGCATTTTCCAAGCTATCCGCAACGTGAAATTGAGATGGTTGCAGAAAAAATGGAAGCCGAATTCGCGAAATTAATGCCTCTTACATACGGAGCCTTTGAAAAATCTGGACGGATCGCACCGTAAAACGGTAGGTTTCACCCATGACAATCGAGGCGCCATTCGGACGTATGCTCACCGCAATGGTGACCCCGTTCGATAAGAACGGCAAGATCGATTGGCCCGGCGTTGAAAAACTAGCCGCTCACCTAGTTGCAAATGGCCACGATGGAATTGCGGTAAACGGCACAACTGGCGAGGCACCAACTACCAAATCCTCTGAAAAAGAAGAGATCATCCGCGTAGTTAAAGATGTTGTTGGACCAAAGATCTTTGTAGTTTCTGGCGCCGGCGATAACGAAACCGAGTATTCAATTAATCAGGCAAAGCGCACCGAGAAAGCCGGCGCTGACGGTTTGCTAATCGTTGCTCCGTATTACAACAAACCTCCACAAGCAGGTGTTGCCGCGCACTTTAAAGCGATCGCTAGCGCAACTGACTTACCCGTAATGATGTATGACATCCCTGGTCGTTGTGGCATTGAGATCGAACCAGACACGATTGTTAGCCTTTACGAACACCCACAAATTGTTGCGCTCAAGGATGCCAAAGGAAATGTTGCTTCAACTTCTTGGGTGATTAAACGTTGCGGAATTCCAGTTTATTCTGGAGATGACATTCTTAACTTGCCACTTCTTTCAGTTGGCGCGGTAGGAATGGTTTCAGTTTGTGGTCACACGGTAGGAAAAGATTTAAAGGCGATGCTCGATGCTTGGTTCGCTGGAAATGCAGCGAAAGCGTTAGAGATTCACCAAAAGTTACTTCCAGTCTTTACTGGCACATTCCGCACCCAGGGTGCGATCCTCACCAAGGCCGCTCTCAATATGATGGGCCTTCCTGGTGGCCATACTCGTCTTCCGCTAGTAGATGCAACCGAAGATCAGATCGCGCAGTTGCGCAAGGATCTCATCGCCGGCGGTATCTCTTTATAGCCTTTGATTTTTTCTAAATGACTCATCCCCATCCCGAACTAGGTACTCCGAGCAAGTTAGCTGCCGGAGGACTTCGTATCGTCGCACTCGGTGGTTTGGCTGAAATCGGCCGCAATATGACCGTCTTTGAAACAAATGGAAAGTTATTGATTGTTGATTGCGGAGTTCTTTTCCCAGAAGAAAACCAACCTGGTATTGATTTGATTTTGCCTGACTTTAGCTACATCCGCGATCGCTTAGATGATGTTGTTGGTCTGGTCCTAACGCATGGCCACGAAGACCATATCGGAGCAACCCCATACTTACTTCGCGAGCGTGGAGATATCGCGCTCTACGGTTCAGCCCTCACCTTGGCACTAGTTACTGCAAAGCTAAAAGAACATCGCATCTCACCACTTACTCGTGAAGTAAAAGAGGGAATGTGCGAAGATATTGGGCCATTCGAAGTCGAATTTGTAGCGGTTAACCATTCAATTCCTGATGCCTTAGCCGTTGCTATTCACACTAAGGCGGGCACTGTTCTTCACACTGGCGATTTTAAAATGGATCAATTGCCGCTCGATGGACGCATTACCGATCTACGCACCTTTGCACGTTTAGGTGATGAAGGCGTGGATCTTTTCTTAGTTGATTCCACCAATGCAGATATTCCTGGTTTTACTCCAGCCGAGCGCGAGATCATGCCAGCGTTAAATCGCGTAATTGCCGCAACCAAGAAGCGCGTAATCGTGGCCTCATTTTCTTCGCATGTACACCGCGTCCAACAAGTCATAGACACAGCCGCGATGCATAACCGAAAAGTCGTTTTTATTGGGCGTTCGATGGTGCGCAATATGAAGATCGCCGAAGATATGGGATATCTAAGCGTTCCTTCCGGCATTGTTATCGATGCTAAAGATCTCGACAATTACGATGATCGTGTAGTTCTAATCTGCACTGGTTCACAAGGCGAGCCCATGGCTGCACTTTCTCGTATGGCCAATGGCGATCACCAGATACGTGTCGGCGAAGGTGACACAGTTATCTTGGCATCTTCGCTCATTCCTGGAAATGAGAATTCAGTATTTAGAGTTATTAACGAGTTAACGCGTTTCGGGGCCAAAGTTGTTCATAAAGCTAATGCCATGGTTCACGTTTCAGGTCATGCGGCGGCAGGGGAGTTGCTCTACTGCTACAACATTGTGAAGCCAAAGTATGCGTTGCCGGTACACGGTGAATGGCGCCACTTAAAGGCCAATGCTGAATTGGCAATTCAATCTGGAGTCCCTCGCGAAAACACCTTTATTATTGAAAATGGAATCGTGGTTGATTTAGTAGACCATGTTGCAGAGGTTGCTGGCGCAGTTCCATGTGGATTCGTTTACGTAGATGGACAGAGCATCGGCGATATCACCGAATCATCTTTGAAAGATCGTCGCATTCTGGGCGAAGAAGGATTTATCTCTGTCGTAGTAGTAATTGAGTCGCAAAGCGGCAAAATTATCGCTGGGCCTGATATCCACGCCCGTGGATTTAATGAAGATGAAGCTTTATTTGATGAAGTAAAAGGTCAGATCGAAAAAGCCTTAAAGCACGCGGTTTCTGAAGGTGTAAACGGTACGCATCAACTATCTCAAGTAGTACGACGCACTATCGGCAGTTGGGTCGGCGGAAAACATCGCCGCCGTCCGATGATCGTTCCCGTAGTTATTGAGGTCTGACCGCTAAGATTAAAGGTGTGGCTAAGAAGAAACGCACATCTACTCGCAAATCAGGCGGCGCAGGTCAGACCGCGCTCTCATTTGTTGGGCGTTCGATTAGCGCCCTTTGGAGAACCATCGCCAAAGCGCTGGGTTCAACGGTACGTTTCTTGGCTCGAGGTGCGCGCGATTTAGATCCCGCCCATCATCGCGATGGTCTAGCTTTCCTTCTTTTAATTCTCGCCCTTGCTGCATTTGCTGGAACTTGGTTTGCAGCCGATAACTTTGTGGGTCGAAATCTTTACGCAGTTATCTACGGCGCCTTTGGCCGAATTGGCTTCTTTGCCCCTCTCTTAATTCTCTACTTTGCATTGCGTTTATTCCGATCCCCAGATAGCCACAAGGCAACTTCTCGAATAATCGTCGGCGTAATCACATTGGTAGTTAGCGCTTGCGGATTGGCACATTTACTAAATGGTTCGCTAGGTGCGGTTAATCCGACTGGCGCAACGGCGATGCGACACGGCGGTGGATGGTTGGGCTATGCGGTATCCATGCCACTTGAAGCGTTAATGACATCGCTCTTGGCATATCCATTCTTGATCGCGTTGTTCTGTTTTGGTTTATTGGTCACAACCGCGACCCCGCTTTCATCCGTTGGCATTCGCGTAAAGAACACTGGTATCTGGCTCTGGTCAAAGCGACCACAACGTGAAGAATCAGACTTTGAGATTACCGATACTCCACCATTTGAAACGCCGGTTGTTGCTTGGAACCAGCATGCCGACGAAAACGAAGAAGAGATTGATGAAGAGTCATTTGATGAAGAATTCACAGTTGAGGTTCCTCGCGTAGTCCAAGCTCCGACCGCGGCTACAAGCGCACCGGCAGCAACAGGAAAGCGACCTGAGCAACTGCTATTAACTGCTGATTCAAATTATTCGCTCCCTCCGCAAGATTTACTTCGCACCGGCCCTGCCGCAAAGGCAAAATCAAAAGCCAATGACACCGTTGTTGCTGCCCTTACTGAAGTCTTTCTGCAGTTCGAAATCGATGCCCAAGTCACTGGCTTTATGCGCGGTCCAACTGTCACGCGCTATGAAGTAGAACTAGGCAATGCAGTTAAGGTTGAAAGAATCACGGCGCTAGCAAAAAACATTTCATATGCAGTTGCATCTAGCGATGTCCGCATTCTCTCGCCGATTCCCGGTAAATCTGCAGTCGGTATCGAGATTCCAAATACCGACCGTGAAATCGTCGCTTTAGGCGATGTTATGCGCTCAACTGTGGCTGGGCAGGATCACCACCCAATGTTGGTGGCGCTCGGTAAAGATGTAGAAGGAAACTTTGTCTGTGCCAACTTAGCCAAGATGCCGCATTTGTTAGTTGCTGGTGCAACCGGTGCCGGTAAGTCATCAATGATTAACGCGATGATTACTTCAATTTTGATGCGCGCCACCCCTGACGAAGTTCGCTTAGTCTTAATTGATCCGAAGCGTGTTGAACTAACCGCATATGAAGGCATCCCACATTTGATTACTCCAATCATTACCAACCCAAAGAAAGCAGCAGATGCACTTACTTGGGTAGTTCGTGAGATGGATCTTCGCTATGAAGATCTCTCAACATTTGGATTTAGACATATTGATGATTTTAATAAAGCGGTGCGTGCCGGAAAGGTAATTCCTCCTCCTGGAAGCGATCGTGTAGTTGAGCCATACCCTTATTTGCTTGTCATAATCGATGAGCTCGCCGATTTGATGATGGTGGCAGCGCGCGAAGTTGAAGAATCGGTTGTGCGAATTACGCAGTTGGCGCGTTCGGCAGGTATCCACTTGGTACTTGCTACTCAGCGACCATCTGTAGATGTTGTTACTGGCCTCATTAAGGCAAACGTTCCATCACGTCTTTCCTTTGCAACGAGTTCGTTAGCCGATAGCCGCGTTATCTTAGATAGCCCTGGTGCAGAGAAGTTGGTTGGACAGGGCGACGGGTTGTTTATTCCAATGGGCGCTTCACGCGCTATCCGTATTCAAGGCGCCTATGTTTCAGAGCGCGAAATCGAAGCAGTTACCAACCACGTAAAGAAGCAACTTTCACCTCGCTATCGTGAAGATGTCACAGTTGCTCCGCAATCTTCAAAGATGGTTGATAAAGAGATAGGTGATGATTTAGATCTACTTCTCCAAGCGATTGAATTAGTTGTTGGAACGCAATTTGGATCTACGTCGATGCTGCAACGAAAACTGCGAGTTGGTTTTGCAAAGGCCGGGCGCTTAATGGATTTAATGGAGTCCCGCGGAATCGTAGGACCATCAGAGGGCTCTAAGGCACGAGTTGTAATGGTTAAACCTGATGAACTCGATTCTGTTCTTGCCACGCTCCGCGATTATTGAAAGTGGCGATGTTAACCAAATAGGGGACTACCTCTGGGGGTGATTTCACCCCGTATTCACGCATATGGCTATCGCAGGGGTGATCTCGGTTCTAGACTTTACCCATCAGTAATCCCAATACTTAGCATTGCGAGCAGAAATGTCACTTGGTCAATTTATGCAAGGCGCGCGCGAAAGCGCCGGGCTTAGCATTGACGAACTCGCATCACGAGTAAGTATCCGCGCAGGATTGCTAACCGAGATGGAGAAAAATAATTTTGTCCATTGTGGTGGTGACACATATGCGCGCGGGCATCTTCGCAATATTGCAACTCATATCTTTGTAGATGCACAGACGCTTATTGATCTTTACAACGAAGAGCACTCCAGTGAATCGCGAAAGATTCACGATATGTTGGTCGAAAATAACGTGACCCGGATACCAACTGAACGTAAATCAATCAAGCCGAAGTCGTTGGTGATCGCTTCAGTCGCCCTCTTATCAGCGATTGCTATTGGCCAAATTATTATTTCAAATTCTGAGACAACGATTACTCCGGTAGCGACATCAACTCCGTCTGCAACACCTAGTGCATCTGCAACACCTACACCATCGCTCTCTGCCTCAGCGGTGGCTACAGAACCTGCTGCGACTGAAAGCGTTCCTGCAGCAGCCAATGGAGAGATGAAGTTAACAATTTCGGCAACACGTGGAAGTTCAAATATTCACGTCGTCGCAGGTGGCAAAACACTTTTTCAAGACCCAATCTTTCAAGGTGACACGAAGACCTTTAGCGCACTAACATCTATCAGTATCTATCTCAGCAATGCGGGAGATCTTGATTTAACGCTAAATGGTGAGAAATTAGCGCCGTTAGGTGCACGTAACCAAGAGATTCGTAAGACTTTTAGATCCAAGTAATCTCTGCACGCTGTACCATCTGACAAATGAGTCGGACAGTTGCAATCGTCACCATGGGCTGCGCCCGTAATGAAGTCGACTCCGAAGAACTCGCAGGTCGTTTAGCAGCCGATGGCTGGACCTTGGTTAGCGAAGTTGAAGACGCTGAAGTTGCTGTCGTAAATACTTGTGGTTTTATCGAATCTGCGAAAAAAGATTCTATTGACGCCCTGCTTGAAGCCAATTCTCTTAAAGGCCACGGAACTACGCGTGCTGTCGTCGCTGTTGGCTGTATGGCCGAGCGTTACGGTCAAGAGTTAGCCAAAGCTTTGCCAGAGGCAGATGGCATTTTGGGATTTGATGATTACCAAGATATTTCTGCACGATTGCAATCAATTGTTTCTGGAAATGCGCACACCCCTCATGTTCCAAGAGATCGCAGATCACTTCTACCTATTGCGCCAGCAGATCGTCCCGCTGCGCGACAAGAGGCGATAGACGAGTCATATGCGTCGACACTTGGCGCGGGAGGTTCGCTCTTTCGCAAGCGTTTAGGTGATGCGCCGTGGGCTCCGTTAAAGATCGCCTCCGGTTGTGATCGCCGCTGTTCTTTCTGTGCCATTCCATATTTCCGTGGTTCATTTATCTCACGCAAGCCAACTGAAATTATTGAAGAAGGAAAATGGCTCGCTAAAAACGGAGTCACCGAGCTATTCCTGGTTAGTGAAAATACGACTTCATATGGAAAAGACCTCGGCGATTTAAAGTTAATGGAGAAGATACTTCCCGACTTCGCTGCCATTGAGGGGATCGAAAGAGTTCGCCTTTCTTATCTGCAGCCAGCGGAGATGCGTCCGTCACTGCTGCAAGCGATGATTGAAAATGAGAAAGTTGCTCCATATTTTGATCTCTCGTTCCAGCACACCAGCCCAACAGTCTTGCGCCGGATGCGCCGCTTTGGAGATTCTGAAAAATTCTTACATCTGATTACTCAGATCAGAGCGCTATCACCTGAAGCGGGTATTCGTTCCAACTTCATCGTCGGTTTTCCGGGAGAGACACAAGAAGATTATGACGATCTTGCAAACTTCATCAGTGCAGCCAAGTTAGATGCAATTGGCATCTTTGGATACTCTGATGAAGACAATACCGAAGCGCTAGATTTATCCGAAAAAGTGGCCGAAGAAGTTATCCGCGAACGTGTAGAAGCGCTCTCTTCTTTGGCTGATGAGATGGTTTCAATGCGCGCCGCTGCTCGTATTGGGGAGACCGTCCGCGTCTTAATCGAGGATGAAGAGTTGCAGGAAGGGCGCGCCGCACACCAAGGGCCTGAAGTAGATGGCACAACATCATTTATCGGAACCAACTTTAAAGTTGGGCAATATATTGATGCCGTGGTGATCGAATCCATGGGTGCAGATTTAGTGGCGCGTGCGCTGTGAGAGTTCCAGCTTTCGTAACTCCCAATTCGTTAACGATTGCACGACTTGTCTTAATCCCGTTTGGGGCAGTTGCTCTCTTCATGAACGGGGGAGATGATTACAACTGGCAGATTATTTCGTGGTGGATATTTTTTATTCTAGGTCTAACCGATATTGTCGATGGCAAGTTAGCGCGCAGTCGCCAGCAAATAACCGAGCTAGGTAAATTTCTCGATCCAGTTGCCGACAAGGCGATGGTCGGTACAGCGATGATCTGCCTATCAATTCTCGATCGCATGCCTTGGTGGATTACGATCGTAATTTTGGCGCGCGAAATAGGAATAACTTTCTTCAGATTGGCAATCGTTAAGCGGGGAGTCATTCCAGCAAACAAGGGTGGAAAGATAAAGGCAGCCTTCCAAGGTTTTGGAACCGGTTTCTATGTTCTGCCGTTAGATCCTTCGCTCTACTGGTTCCGTGATGGATTTATGTACATTGCGATCGCACTCACTATCGTTACCGGTGCTTACTATGTACGATCTGCCTTTAGACCGCAGACCACCAATTAGATTTACTCGGAGTCACGATGGCGCTTTCAAATGAGATTCTCGGACTTGTATCCGATATCCATAACTCATTGCGTGCCCGTGGCGAAACGCTATCCACTGCTGAATCACTAACTGCCGGAGGATTAAGTAACGCTTTAACAATTGTTCCGGGTGCTTCAGATGTTTTCCTTGGTTCACTAACTGCTTACCGCCCCGAAATAAAGGTTTCACTTCTCGGAGTAGATGAAGCGGTAATTGCAGAGCGCACGGTGGTAAGCGAAGAAGTCGCAATTGAAATGGGACGTGGTGCCAACAAATCTTTCGGTTCCACTTGGGCGATCGCAACAACGGGAGTTGCAGGACCTGGCCCATCCGATGGTTCGGATGCCGGCCGCGTTTTCGTGGCCTTTGTTGGCCCGGTGGTTCAAGTCATCGAACTTTCGCTATCTGGCGAACGTGAAGTCGTGCGAAACGCCACCGTAGCAAGCGCGATCGCCTCTTTTGCGCGTATCCTTAGACAACGCGATAAATAAGAGAAGGGATGGCCAAGATGGCGCTATTACGTACCGCAGTTGGTCAGACCCTGCGCGCTGCTCGCACCGAACAATCACGCACCTTGCGCGATGTTGCACGAGAAGCGCGCGTCTCGCTGGGTTACCTATCTGAAGTTGAACGCGGCCAAAAAGAAGCGTCCTCGGAACTTTTAAATGCAATTTGCGAAGCGCTAGATCTAACTCTCTCTTCTGTTATTGCCAACGTCTCACTTGAGCTCAAGTCTCAAGAGAGTGCGAAGTTGTCCGTTGTCGACGCAGCCTAAGTACGCCACCCAAGGCGCAACTCACCGCCGTACCGAGAGCGCAATTCTAGAAGGCGCCAAAAAATTAATTTCTCAATTCGGTCTATCAAATATATCAATGATCGAAATTGCAGATGCTTCACAAGTATCTCGCGCTACTTTATACAATCACTACCGCGATAAATCTGCCGTTATCTCAGCTCTAATAACAGCAGAAGTAGAATTTATGATTGACCTTGCTAACAAAGCAGGCACCCCGGCAGATGCTTTGGAAAAACTCTCACTCTATATTTCAACAGATGGTGCGCTATCTTCCATGCGCATCAACGACAAAGAAGCGCTTACCGAGATGCTCTCTCACGCAGAACATCCGCTCTACCTAGATTTAGCTAAATGCATATTTGCCGCAACAAAATCAGCGGCCGGAACAGGAGTTGCAATGCGCTGGCTCATGGGCCAGGCGCTACAGCCGCTAACTCCCGAGCAATCACGTGAACAAGCCGAACTCTTAGTCGATCGCACCCTCTTCTAAATTCTAAATTTTAATTAAATGCGTATCTCAGACCTTCGCGAACGCTTAAATCTCTCATTTGGCCCAGAATGGGCGCCATCTTTCTGCAAAGACATTGCAATTACCGAACTCGGCAGCAAGAGCGTCGATGAAGCGCTGCAAAGTGGATTAGAACCTCATGAAATATGGCGAGCTGTGTGTTCTGCTTATCCAAGTGAGACTTTAAAACATAGATAGATTGCAGTTGAAAATACTTGGCGTGTTGCGTTTAGTTAGTTAACAATTTATATTTCCACCATGTTTACAAAGCGTCGCGTAATTGATTTCTGCCGTGTAAACACTTCTGCTT